>CAOSZT010000001.1 GCA_948528155.1 uncultured Clostridia bacterium
CATAAAAGATCAACTCCTTTAAATAATTATTTTAACGACTGTGACAATTCCACTTAGTTTTAGCATTGTAACCTTGCTGGATATAAAGAGTCAAAGCCCTATCTAACTAATAACCAATTAAGCTAAAACTGTGGCAATAATCTCTTTCGAAGAGTCAAAGCTCTAAGGTAAAACAAAAAAGTCCACAGAGTTAATAAAATAATTATACAATGAAAAACAATCAAAGTAAAATTATGTTAATTAAAATAAATATAAAATAACGGTACCATTAAACCAAAATTATTAGAAATAAGAATAAAAAAATTAATGGAGAAAGGTATGTATAATATATCAATTTTAATTGATGATTATATTATACAAGGTAAAATAAAAATGTATTTAATAGTAGGATTAGGAAATCCAGAAAGTGAATATGCAAATACAAGACATAATATGGGATTTGACACAATAAATGAAATTGCCAAAAACAATAATATAAGTATAACTAAAAGTAAATTTAAGGCATTATATGAAATAGGTATAATACAAGGAAAAAAAGTAATATTACTAAAACCACAAACATTTATGAATTTAAGTGGTGAAGCAATAAAAGAAGTAGTTAATTTTTATAACATAGAAGCAGAAAAAATAATAGTAATATATGATGATATAGACACAGAAAAAGGAAATATTAGAATTAGAAAAAAAGGTGGAGCAGGATCACATAATGGAATGAAGTCAGTAATACAAGAATTAAATACAACAGAATTTATAAGAATAAGAGTAGGAATAGGACAACCAGAATTTAAAAATGATATGATAAATTATGTACTTGGAAAAGTACCAGAAGAAGAACAAAAAGTTTTACAACAAGGCATCAAAAATGCAACAAATGCAGTAGAAGAAATAATAAAAAATGGTATAGATATAGCAATGAACAAATTTAATTAGAAAGGATTTTTGAAATGTTTGAAATAATAATAAACAACAAAGAAGAAGAAAAAGAAATATTACTATTAGAAAATGGAAAATTAGTGGAATATTACATAGATGAATATAACTCAATAAGAAGAAAAGAAGGAAATATATATATAGGGATTGTAAAAGACATAGTAAAAGGAATGCAGTCTGCATTTGTAGATATAGGAACAGAAAAAAACAGTTTTATACATCTAAAAGATATTTTACCAAAAGTAGATGAAAGTAAAGAAGAGATAAATCAAAATATAGATATAAATAATATAATAAAAAAAGGAGAAAAAATATTAGTACAAGTAAAAAAAGATAGCAATATTCAGAAAGGAGCAAGAGTGTCAACACACATAAATTTATCAAGTAGGTATATAGCATTAATGCCAAATACAGATATAGTAACAATATCACAAAAAATAGAAGATAAAAAAGAACAAGAAAGACTAATTAAATTAGTGAAAGAAAATTTAAGTAATGGAAATGGAGCAGTAATAAGAACATCAGCAAAAGGAAAAGACCAAGAAATAATTGAAGATATAAAAAATATTGAAAAAAAATGGAACAAAATTAATTTGGCATATAAAAACAATAAAGAAAATAAACCAAAACTAATATCAAAAGCAAAAAATATAATAGAAAAAATGATTTTAGACTTACCAGAAAAAACAATTCAAAAAATAATTATAAATGACAAAAAAGAATACGAAAAATTAGTAAAAGAAAAAGAACAAAACAATGATTTAAAAGAAATAAAAATAGAATTAAAAGATAAAGAAGAAATAATGCAAATGTATGATATACAAAAAGAAGTATCAAAATTGCAAAATAGAAAAATCTGGCTAAAATGTGGAGGTTTTATAACAATAGATAGAACAGAAGCACTAACAGCAATTGATGTAAATACAGGAAAATATACAGGAAGCAAAAATGCTGAACAAACAATATACAAAGTAAATGAAGAAGCAACAATAGAAATAGCAAAACAGATTAGATTAAGAGATATTGGAGGAATAATTATAATTGATTATATAGACATGAATAATATTGAAAACAAAACAAAAATACAAAAATTGTTAGAAGAAAAATTAAAAAAGGACAGAACAAAAACACAAGTAGAAGGATTTACAAAATTAGATTTAATGGAAATGACAAGAAAGCATGTATGTAGCCACAAAGAGTGAAGTTTCTGATAGAATAGAAGGAGTAAGATATGAATGTAGGTTTTATATCATTAGGTTGTAGCAAGAATTTAATAGATACTGAAATAGTAATTGGAAAATTCAAAAATAATAAATATAAAATAGAAATTAATCCAGAAAATGCTGATATTATAGTTATAAATACTTGTGGATTTATTGAGCCAGCAAAAGAAGAGGCTATTAATACTATTTTGGAAATGGCTGAATATAAAAAACAAAGATGTAAATTTTTAATTGTAATGGGGTGTTTAGTTCAAAGATATTATGAAGATTTGATAAAAGCATTACCTGAGGTGGATTTATTTATTAAAATAGATGAATATGATATTTTATGGGATAAAATAGAAGATTTAATTAAAAATGGTATTTTGCAAAAAGCTAAAACAAAAACATGTACAAAAATATCAGAAATAAAACCACTTCCAATGCCAAATATTAATGAATTTTGTGAAAGGGTTATTACAACTGGTAAAAATTATGCTTATTTGAAAATTGGTGAAGGCTGTAGTAATAAATGTACATATTGTGCAATTCCATATATAAGAGGTCCTTTTGTTAGTAGAAAAATGGAAGATATTTTAAAAGAGGCACAAATGTTGGCTGATAAGGGAATAAAGGAACTAATTGTTATTGCACAAGATACAACTAAATATGGTATTGATATTTATGGAGAGAGCAAACTTGCTGAATTATTAAAACAGTTATGCAAGATTGATGGAATTGAATGGATTAGATTTTTGTATTCATATCCTGAAGGTATTACTGAAGAATTGATAGAGGTAGTTGCGAAAAATGATAAAATTGCAAAATATTTTGATATTCCAATTCAACATATATCAAATCAAATTCTTAAAAAGATGAATAGAAAAACTAGTAGAGAGGATATAATTTGTATAATAGAAAAGATTAGAAAACAAATACCTTTTGTAACTTTAAGAACAAGTTTGATTGTGGGATTTCCAGGAGAGACTGAAAGTGATTTTAATGAATTATATGAATTTGTTAAAATGACTAAGTTTGATAAATTAGGAACATTTATGTATTCAAAAGAAGAAGGTACACCTGCTGCTCGTTTATCAGAACAGATACATGGGAATACAAAGAAGTCGAGATATAATAAAATTATGAGGGAACAAGCAAAGATTTCATTAGAAAATTTGGAGAAAAAAGTTGGAAAAGTATATAAAGTTTTAATAGAAAATCTTTCTTTTGATGGTAAGTATTTTGTTGGTAGAACTATGCAAGATGTTCCAGATGAAGATGGTTTGGTTTATATTGAAAATAATGCAAAGTTTAAGTCAGAAGAGGTTTTAAATAGATTTGTTGATTGTGAGATTATAGATGTTAGTGATTATGATTTGATTGGAAAAATAATACACTAACAACTATATTTTTAAACAAGTGCATTTTGTTCTTTAAATAAAATTTTCTTTTTTTCTTCACTCATTTCTAATAATGGAAGTCTAGGAATACCAAAATTAAAGTCAATATTATTTAAAGCACATTTAATTGGAATAGGATTAACTTCTGAAAAAAGGCAATTTATTAAAGGGATAGCTTCAAGCTGTTTCTTTTTTGCATTTTCAATATCACCATTTAAGTAATCCCAAATCATATTATGTACAAAAAGTGGCTGTATATTAGATAATACAGAGATAACACCCAAGCCACCTAAAGAACAAATAGGAATTGCTTGGTCATCATTACCAGAATAAATATGCAAATTATCTCCACACAAATTAGCAATTTGAGCAACTTGTGATAAATTTCCACTAGCTTCCTTAATAGCAACAATATTTTTAATTTTTGATAATTCCCAACAAGTTTCTGGATTTATATTTAGACCAGTTCGACTAGGAACATTATATAAAATTATTGGAACTGATATACTATTAGCAATCGCCTTATAGTGTGCGATTAATCCTGTTTGTGTAGTTTTGTTGTAATATGGTGTTACTAATAAAACACCATCAGCACCTAAATCTTCAGCAATTTTGGACATTTCTATTGATTTAATAGTATCATTTGAACCAGTTCCTACAATGATAGGAATTTTTCCATTAGATACTTCAACAGCACATTTAATAACTTGAATTTTTTCCTCTTTTGTCATTGTTGAACTTTCTCCTGTTGTTCCACATACTACTATACTGTCTACATTATTTGAAATTTGAAATTCTAAGAATTTTTTAAATTCTTTAATATTTACACCACTTTCAGTAAATGGTGTTGGAACTGCAGAACATACACCTTTAAATGGGATTTTTTTCATTTTGTTCTCCTTTTTAATTTTTTATTACTATATATATATTTTAAACTATAATAAAAAATACATAATATTTTTTACTGTACTTTATTTTTATGTATATATATGATAGAATATTAACAAAATATAGGAAAAAATTAAAAAATAAAATAAAAGGAGACAAAAAATGGGAAAAGAAGAAATAATAAAAATAATCAAAGAATATGTGAAAAATATATGTAAAGACGATTCAACAGGACATGACTGGTGGCATATACAAAGAGTTTATAATAATGCAATGTTAATTAATAAAAAAGAAAATGCTGATGAATTTGTAATAACATTAATTACTTTAATGCATGATTTATATGACCATAAATTCTATAAAGGAGATGTCAAACAAAAATTAGAAGAAACTTTAAAAGAATTAAATATATATCAATATATTCAAGAAGATATTGAAAATATTATAAATAGTTGTGTAAATTTAGGATTTAGTGCTAATATGACAACAAAAAAAGAACTTTCAAAAGAAGGAAAAATAGTACAAGATGCTGATAGATTAGATGCAATGGGTGCAATAGGAATTGCAAGAACTTTTGCATATAGTGGAAAAAAAGAAAAAACAATATATGACCCTAATAATAATGAACTTGTTGATGAAGAAGAATATAAACAAAATGGTTCTAAAACAACAATATCGCATTTTTATGATAAGCTTTTAAAATTAAAAGATTTAATGAATACAGAAACAGCAAAAATTATAGCAAAAGAAAGACATCTATATTTAGAGAATTTTTTAGAAGAATTTTTTGATGAATGGAATGGTATAAAATGATAGATAATGGTTATTTGTATTCAAAAGATAATAAGAGAATTTTTGTAAATACTTGTTTAGGATGTAGTGGTAAATGCACATATTGTTATTTAAGCAAAATAGGATATGGTAACAGAGGGATAATATCAGAAATAAAAAAAGCAGAAGATTTGATTAAACAGATAGAACAATTAGGAATTTCAAAAGATACATTAATAACATTAGGTTGTTTTTCTGAATGTTGGGATGATAATAATAAACCAGAAACTATAAAATTAATAAAAAACTTTTTACAAAAAGGGAATCAAATTCAATTATCAACAAAAAAACAAATTACTATTGAAGAAACTAAACAGTTTGAAAGTTTAATTCAATATTTAGGACAGATGATAGTGTTTGTTAGTTCAGCAACTATAAGTAAATGGAGAACAATCGAGAAACAGACAGAAACACCAAGTAAAAGATTTAAGACATTTGAGATTTCTAAAAAGCTAAATATACCAACAGTTTTATATATGAAACCAATATTAAAAGGAATAACTATTCAAGATATAGAAATTTATAAAAATGTAATTCAAAAGTATGATGTAAGAGATGTTGTAGTTGGTAGTATATTTGGATAAAAAGAGACAAATGAGGAAGTTCACTTTTCAAATAAAGGAACATTATTTTATAATCCAGTTTCAGATGAAATAGAAATAAAGAGAAGACTTTTGGAATTAGGAAATGTTAGAGTTTTTTCAAGAAGTTCAGAAGTTATGCAGTATTATAGAGAAAAAACTAAAGATATAACAAGATAAGTGTAAGAATATGATTTAAAAGAATGAAGAATGGATACAAAACTAAAACCATATTAATTTGAAATTTTATCTAAGATATGATATACTCTCTTTATCATATTTATTAAAAGAGAAGGGAAAAGAAAATGAATAAAAAAAGGATATTAACAGGAGACAGGCCAACAGGAAGACTGCACATAGGACACTATTTTGGTTCACTAAAAACAAGATTAGAAATGCAAGAAAACCCAGAATACGAGCCATTTATACTAATAGCAGATGTTCAAGCACTAACAGACAACTTCAACAACCCAGAAAAAGTAAGAAAAAATGTAAGAGAAGTAGCAATAGATTATTTATCAGTTGGAATAGACCCAAGCAAAACGACAATATATATACAATCAATGATACCAGAAACAGCAGAATTAACAATATTTTATTCAAATCTAGTAACAATAGCACGATTACAAAGAAACCCTACAGTAAAAACAGAAATAGCACAAAAAAAAGAACTATTTGGAGAAAGTGTAACTTATGGATTTTTAGGTTATCCAGTAAGTCAAGCAGCAGATATAACCACATTTGAAGGAGAATTAGTACCAGTAGGAGAAGACCAAGAGCCACTAATAGAGCAATGTAGAGAAATAGTAAGAAAATTTAATAGTATATATGGAGAAATACTAAAAGAGCCAAAAGCAGTATTATCAACATCAAAAAGAATAAAAGGACTTGACGGAAACGAAAAAATGGGAAAATCTTTAGGAAATGCAATATATTTATCAGACAGTGAAGAAGAAATTACAAAAAAAGTAATGGGAGCAGTAACAGACCCAAATCGTATAAAAAAAGATGATTTAGGAAATCCTGATATTTGTATGGTTGCATATTATCACAATTTATTTACACCAAAAGAAGAAGTAAAAACAGTATGTGAAGAATGCAAGGCTGGAAAAAGAGGTTGTGTTGCTTGTAAAAAACAATTGGCTAGTAATATTATAGAGGAATTAAGGCCTATAAGAGAAAGGAGAGCTTATTATGAGGCTCATCCAGAAGAAGTTGACAAGATTTTAAAAGAAGGTACTGAAAGAGCAAGAGCTGTTGCAAAAGAGACTATGAGAAAAGTAAAAGATGCAATGATGTTGAATTATTTTGAGGAGAAAAGGTAAAATGAAATTATATTAATAATGAGTCCTGCTTTTCGTCTACAAGATGGAATAGATGGCGAAGAGAATGACTTATATTAGAAGGAGAGAAAATGTTTACAGATTACACAAAAATAATAATAAAATCAGGCAATGGAGGCAATGGAGCAGCAACCTTCAGAAGAGAAAAATATGTAGCAGCAGGAGGACCAGATGGAGGAGACGGTGGAAATGGTGGAAACATCTATTTTCAAGTAGACAAAGACAAAAACACACTAATAGACTTTAGATACAACAAAAAATTCAAAGCCAAAGATGGAGAAAATGGAAGTGGAAACCGTTGCAATGGAAAATATGGAGAAGACTTATATATAAAAGTACCAATAGGAACAGTTATAAAAGATGTAGAAACAGGGAAAGTAGTAGCAGACTTATCAGAGCCAAACCAAAAAGAGCTAATATTAAAGGGAGGCAGAGGAGGCAGAGGAAACTCACACTTTGCAACACCAACAAGACAAGCACCTAGATTTTCAGAAGATGGAGAAAAAGGAGAAGAAAAAGAATTAATATTAGAACTTAAACTATTAGCAGATGTAGGACTTTTAGGATTTCCAAATGTAGGAAAATCAACATTTTTATCTACAGTTACAGACGCAAGACCTAAAATTGCAAACTATCATTTTACAACAATAAATCCTAATCTAGGGGTAGTAAAAACAAAAAATGGAGATGGCTTTGTAATAGCAGATATTCCAGGAATTATAGAAGGAGCAAGTGAAGGCGTAGGACTTGGAATTCAATTTTTAAGGCATATAGAAAGAACACGACTATTACTACATTTTATAGATGTTTCAGGACAAGAAGGAAGAGACCCAATAGAAGATTATTATACAATAAATCAAGAACTATCAAAATATAGTGAAAAGTTGGTAAAACGAAAACAGATATTAGTCGCAACTAAAATTGATAGTGTGCAAGATGACACAAACTACAAGAAGCTAGAAGATTTAGCTAAAAAGGAAAAATTGGAGTTATTTAAAATATCATCTGTAACTGGTGAAGGTGTTGAGCAATTAATAGATTATGTTACACAAATTTTAAAAACTTTACCTAAAGAAGAACTAGTTGAAATTGAAGATAGAGTTGTGTACACTCTTCAAGATAAAGACCAAGAATGGACTGCAAGATATGAGGATGGAGTATTTATTGTTGAAGGTAGAGCTGTTGATAGACTTATGGGGAGAGTTAACATTGAAGACAATGAATCTATGTATTATCTTCAAAAGTGTATTAAAAATATGGGTATTGAGGAAAAGCTAAAAGAACTTGGAGTATGTGAAGGAGACACAGTTAAGATTTCTGACTGGGAGCTTGAATGGTATGAATAATAAATGAGTTAGAAAGGATGGTATAACAGATAAAGAAGGATGTTGGGAATACTTAGTTAAATATTATGAATTAATAAAAAAGTAAAAGGAGAATAGTAAAATGAGTGAAAACAAAAACAATCAAAATAACGAACAAATAGAAGAATTAGATATGAATCATCTAATGCAAATAAGAAGAGACAAATTAAAGGAATTACAAGAACAAGGAAAAGACCCATTTGAAATAACAAAATTTAACAGAACAAACACAGCAGGAGAAATAAAAGCAAAATATGAGCAATTTGAAGAAAAAGACGTAACAATAGCAGGAAGAATAATAGCAAAAAGAATAATGGGAAAAGCATCATTTTGTACAATTCAAGACAGTGACGAAAAAATCCAAAGTTATGTAAGTATAAATGACTTAGGAGAAGAAAGTTACAAAGCATTTAAAACATTTGACATAGGAGATATAATAGGAATAACAGGATTTGTATTCAAAACAAAAACAGAAGAAATATCAGTACATGCAAAAGAAGTAACACTACTATCAAAATCATTAAGACCACTACCAGAAAAATTTCATGGATTAAAAGATGTAGACTTAAGATATAGACAAAGATATGTAGATTTAATAGTAAATCCAGAAGTAAAAAACACATTTGTATTAAGAAGCAAAATAATAAGAGAAGTAAAAGCATATTTAGATAATAAGGGATATTTAGAAGTAGATACTCCAATATTAAGTACAATAGCAGGAGGAGCTACTGCAAGACCATTTATAACACATCACAATACATTAGACTTAGATATGTATTTAAGAATTGCAAATGAATTATATTTAAAAAGACTAATAGTGGGTGGATTTGACAAAGTGTATGAAATGGGTAGAATGTTTAGAAATGAAGGAATGGACATAAAGCATAACCCAGAATTTACAAATATAGAATTATATTCAGCTTATGAAGATTATAATGATATGATGGATATAACAGAAGATATGTTTAAAACAGTTGCAAATAATGTATTAGGAAAAACAACAATTACATATCAAGGAGTAGAAATAGACTTAGGAACAAAATGGAAAAGAATAACAATGATTGATAGTATAAAAGAAAATACAGGGATAGATTTTAATAACATAAATACAGATGAAGAGGCTTTAAAAGTAGCAAAGGAAAAGAATGTAGAAATTGATGAGTTAAAGAAGACAAGAGGAGATATAATAAATACATTTTTTGAAGAATTTGTTGAGGAAACATTAATACAACCAACATTTATATATGATTATCCAGTAGAAGTATCACCACTAACAAAAAAGAAACCATCTGATAAAAGATTAACAGAAAGGTTTGAAGTATTTATAGGTGGTAGAGAATATGGAAATGCTTATTCAGAATTAAATGATCCAATAGATCAATATGAAAGATTTAAAAAACAAGTAGAAGCAAGAGAAGCGGGAGATGAAGAAGCAAATATGATGGATGATGACTTTATTCAAGCACTAGAATATGGAATGCCTCCAACAGGTGGTCTTGGAATTGGAATTGATAGATTAATAATGTTACTTACAGATTCAGCATCAATAAGAGATGTGTTATTATTTCCGACAATGAAACCTTTGGCATAGAACATTTGAAAAATTTTAATAAATCTTAATGAGTTTTAATAACGATTAAAGACAGTTAATACAAGGGTTACAACGATTATTAGATAAGAGATAAAAAAATAAAAAATCTAATGAATTTCAATAAATTTTATCTGGTAGCTGTAAAATTGCAGTAAAAAATTTAATGAGTTTTAAAGGATTTTAATAAGCTAAAAAAGAAAATAGCAGTAAAAAAATACATAACTAAAAGAGTCAATCGAAAGGTTGGCTTTTTTTGTTGCAAAAAAATAGCAAGGGAGGTAGAAAATTAATGAAGAACAATGAAGTAATAGAATATCTTAATAATCTCAAAAAAGGAATGTTTTGCACAGTAAATATTCCTTTATATAATGGACAAACAATTCCTGTTACAGTTAAATATATGGGAAAAGATTCACAAGGAAGATATAAATTTTTAGATACTGGAAAGATGATAATGTCAAAAAGTTTTATAGAACAGCAAGAAATAACAATAGATGAAACATTTAATAGAGATAAAGCTATTGAGATTAACAAAAAGTTGAGAAATCAAGATAGAACAAGATAAAAACAAAGTGAGTTGAATTGAAAACAATTCGCTTTTACATAGCTTTTAATTTTTTATTAAAGGCTAATTTTATGGGAAAGGAGGGTAAAAAGTGTCAAAGTGTAAAGTGATTGCCATTGCTAATCAGAAACGGTGGAGTAGGAAAAACAACTACAACAGTAAATTTAGGAAATGGACTTGTAAGAAGTGGAAAGAAAGTATTGCTGATAGATTTAGATCCACAAGGAGATTTAACTACATCATTAGGATTCAAAAATCAAGATAACATGGAAAATACAATAAAAACACTAATGGAAAAAGTAATACAGAAAATTGATATAGATCAAGAAGAGGCAATATTGAAAAATAATGAGGGAATAGATTTAATTCCAGCAAATATTGAATTAGAAGCATTAGAAACATCAATGATCAAATATATAGATAAGGAAAACATTTTAAAGAAATATGTTAGCAAAGTAAAAGAAAATTATGATTATATTTTAATTGATTGTAGACCTTCTTTAGGTTTACTAACAATAAATGCTTTAGCAACAGCAGATAGTGTTATTATACCAGTTCAAGCCCAGTATCTACCATTAAAAGGTATGACACAATTGTTTCAAACAATAGATAAAACAAGAGTACACATCAATCGTAAATTAAAAATTGAGGGAGTATTATTAACTATTGCAGATATGAAAACAAAACTAGCCAAGACTACAATAGAAACATTAAGAAATAATTATGGTAGAAATATAAAAATATACAATACAGTAATTCCTATGGGAGTAAAAGCAGCCGAAAGTACGATAGAGGGCAAAAGTGTATATGCTTATGACAAAAGAAGTAAGCCAGCAATAGCTTACGAAGAATTTACAAAGGAGGTGTTAGCTAATAGCGAAAGAACTAAAGCTAGAACTTACGAGTGTAGATGAATTATTTAAGTTTAGCACTAATAAAGGAAAAGCAGAAACAGTTGTAATGCTAGATCCAAATGAAATTTCCAATTTTCCAAATCATCCATTTAAAATAGAAGATAATGAAGAAATGCAAAACATGGTAAAAAGTATAGAAATGATAGGAGTAAAAGAACCAATCCTAGTAAGACCTAAACAAGATGGTGGTTATGAAATGATAGCAGGACATAGAAGAAATTTTGCAACAAAAAAAGCAGGATTAACAGAAATACCAGCTATTGTTAGAGAAATGACAGATGAAGAAGCTGTAATTATAATGGTAGACAGTAATATTCAAAGAGAAAAGATATTGCCGTCTGAAAAAGCATTTGCATATAAAATGAAAATGGAAGCAATAAAAAATCAAGGAAAAAGAAATGATTTAACTTCGTGCCAAGTTGGCACAAAGTTAAGAACAGATGAAAAAATAGCAGAAAATTCAGAAGATAGTGCTAGACAAATTCAAAGATATATAAGATTAACTGAACTAATTAGAGAATTACTAGACATGGTGGATATACAAAAAATAGCTTTTAGTCCAGCAGTTGAAATATCTTATCTAACTAAAGAAGAACAATATTTATTATTAGATTGTATAAAAAGATATGATTCAACACCTTCACAAGCACAAGCTATATACTTAAAAAGATTAAGCCAAGAGGGAAAACTAACAACAGATAAGCTAGAAGAAATTATGGAAGAAGAAAAACCAAATCAAAAGCCGAAGTATAAAATTAATTATGATAGGTTTGAGAGGTATTTTCCTAAAAATGTAGCAACAGAAAAAGAAGTAGAGGACTTTTTGTTTAAATGTGTAGAAGAACATTACATTAGACAAAAACAGAAGCAACGAGCTATGGCAAGATAAAAAGTTGAAAGTATAAAAATAAAGAAATATTATAAATTGTATATTTGAAAGTAATAAAACATTGTAGTAAAATGAAACAAAAAAAGGAGATGTTTTATTATGAGT
The DNA here is from genome assembly GCA_948528155.1 of uncultured Clostridia bacterium. Taxonomy (GTDB): domain Bacteria; phylum Bacillota; class Clostridia; order TANB77; family CAG-508; genus CAG-269. Next base: position 12,604 of record CAOSZT010000001.1, read on the forward strand.
AAAAATAAGAAAGTAGTAATTGTAACAATAATATCAATGATTTTTATTGTACTACTTATAACAGTAATGTTTATATATAGGAGTAAAAGTACTAATATTTCTAATGGGGAAGACAATATTAATACTATACAAGAAGATACAGTAACAGAGGAGAATAATATTTCAAATTCTTATACAAACAATAATAATGAACAAAATACAATAGATAATGAAACAGAAGTAAAAAATAATGAAACTACTAATGAGTTAAAACAAAATAATGAGCAAGAAGTAAATCAAGAAAGTTCTACACCATTATCAACTAAAAAAGGAAGTAGTAATAATACTAAAAATCAGGAAAAACAACAAAGCCAAAAAGCAGAGAAAGTACGACCACAACAAGAACAAAATAAATCTAATGTGAAACAACAAGAGCAAACAATTCAAACCAAAAAACAAGAAGAAACAACATCTAAGCCTGTTATAGAAAAATGTACTACAAATAATAATCATGGAATGAGTGTAGGAAATTCAAATAAGTGGTTTAATTCAAAGGCAGAAGCAGTTGCAGTATATGAAAGTAAAATAAAAGAATGGGGCAACAAGTGGGAAAAATTTGAAATAGATGATGCCACATACGAAAAGAATTGTCCATACGGATATGAAGTATGGAGTTGTCCATATTGTGGTAAATGGACTATAAATTATTATTATAATTAAAATGAAAAATAGAAAATTAAATTTTAGGACAAGTAATTAAAGCTTGTTCTTTTTTATGTTTAAAAGGAGGAATTTTAAGTGTTAAAATTAAAACAAACAAAAAAAGTTAAAAAGACATTAGCAATATTATTGCTAGTTCTAACTATATTTAGTACAACACAACCTATATTTGCAGCATCTGGCACAGGTCAATGGGCAGGTGGACAATATGGTTCAAAAATATTTACAACAGATAGCGACAATAAGGGAAATGGAGTATTAATTAGAAGATTAATAAATAATAAAACAGGAGAAAAACTAACAGTATTTTGTGCTGAGCATGGAGTACCATTTGAAACTGGTACAGTATATAATGGAGAATATTATACACCAACAGATGCTACAATTAAAAAAGCATGTAAAATTGCTTATTTTGGGTGGTATTCAAAACATGGAGATTATGTTGTAGATGGAGGAATTTTAGATGACTCATGGGCTTATGATATTAGATTACAATATGTTTTCACACAACAATATATTTGGGAGACATTAGGACAAAGTAATGCAACTTTTATTGATGGAAATATTCAAAATAGATATGTTGCATATAAAGCAGAAATAGAACAAAGTATTGCAAACATGGAAAGAAAACCAAGTTTTACTGGAACAACAATTACAGTACAAGCAGGAGAAACAAAAACAATTACAGATTCAAATGGAGTATTAGCAGACTATAATAGTATAGACACAACAGTTGATGGAATTAGATTTGTTCATAATAAAGGAGATAATTCTATAAATATTACTATTAATGAAGATTGTTCGCTAGAAAATTATAGAATATCAGATGCTACAATGAAAAGTTGGGGATTAATAAAAGATGGAACACAAGATAATGATACTACAATATATTTTTCTTTTAGAGATGGTATTCAAAATCAATTATATGCAATGCATTATAATGATCCAATATCAATGCACTTAACTTTAAATATTGAACAATTTGGAAGATTAGAATTAAGTAAATTAAACACAAATGGAGATTTAGTTGATGGGGCAGTTTTTAATGTTACAGGAGCAAATGGTTTTAATCAAGATGTAGCAGTATCTAATGGAAAAATAACATTAGAAAAATTGAAAAAAGGTACTTACTATATAAAAGAAAAATCTAGTCCAGATGGTTACTTATTAAATACAGAAACTTATTCAGCAATAATAAAGCCTAATGAAACAACTCAAAAAGCAATAGTAAATGAAGAACCAACAGGAGAAATAACAATTACTAAAACAGATATAGAAACAGGAAATGAAAATAGAATTGATAATAAAAGTCATCATGGAGATGCAAGTATAAAAGGAGCAGAATATACTTTGTATGCAAGTTCTGATATTTATAATAAAAAGGGTACAGTAAAATATTTCTCAAAAGATGAGCAAATTGCAAAATTTACTTTTAATGAGTATGGTGTAGCAAGTATTAAAATTATAAATAGTTCTACACCTGCACAAATTAGTGTTAATGGAAGTACACTAACAGGACTACCAATGGGCAGTTATTATTCAAAAGAGACAATAGTACCAACAGGTTATACAAAAGATACAAACACTTATACTTATACACTTTCATACAAAGATAGCAGTACAAAAGTAATTAAATCAAGTGGAATAGTAAAAAACACAGTACAAAAAGCACCTTTTGAGGTTATAAAAGTAACAACAAATGATAATACAGTAGCAGAAACAGTAGAGGGAGCAGAATTTACAGCAATACTTACAAAGTATGTAGACTATTATGGAAGTTTTGATGAGGCAAAGAAACATTTAAACGAATTTGCAAAAGATGAATATTCAGTATTTAAAACAGGAAGTAATGGACATGGAATATCAAGTCTTTTAGCTTATGGAGAATATACAGTAAATGAAACTTATACACCATCTTTTTGGATTAGGATATTGGACAAGAGCAAATGCAGAAATATGTCTTATTGGAACAAAAGGAAGAATTAAAAGAATTTCAAAATGTATACCACAAATAGTAGATACACATATAGAAGAACATAGTAAAAAACCAGCAATTGTTCGAGATAGAATAGTGGAACTTGTTGGAGATTTGCCAAGAATTGAATTATTTGCAAGACAAAAAGTAAATGGTTGGGATGTATGGGGAAATGAAGTAGAAAGTGATATAGACTTAATAAACTACCAAACTGAAAAGAGAGGAGAATGCAACATAAATGAGAAAACTCAAGAAATTAGAAATGACAGTAAAAGAAATATTAAAGAATGATGAACTATCAAGAAAAGATGACTGTTATTTAATATTACAAGTTATAAGTAAGCTATATCCTAATGAAATTGGAAAGAAATTTGAAACAGTAATGTTTCATGCAAAAAATAAAGGTATAAGTTTTGAAAGTATAACAAGATGCCGTAGAAAACTACAAGAGAAAAATCCAGAATTAAGGGATGAAGAAATAGTAAAAAATAGAAATAAAAAACAAAAGGAATATATTAAATATTCAGTAGAAAATTAGGAGGTGGTAAAGTAATGAGTGATAATTGGGTAGTTGGGAATTTGCAATATGCAATAGAAACATGGAATTCAAAATTATCAGAAATATGGACACTTGTATCACAATCGCCAGTTGATTTTAAAGGTGGAGCAATTTGGAATGTTATAACAAACATACATGGAGCAGTACAAGCTATTGCATTAGCATTACTTGTATTGTTTTTTGTTGTAGGAGTAATGAAAACTTGTCGGAAGTTTTCACGAAGTCAAAAAACCAGAACATGCTTTTAAGTTATTCATAAGATTCGCATTAGCAAAAGGACTAATTACTTATGGATTAGAGCTAATGATGTCTATATTTAAAATTGTTCAAGGACTAGCAAGTACAATAATGAATGCAGCAGGATTTGGAGGAACAACACAAACAGTACTTCCAAATGAAATAATAAAAGCTGTTGAATCATGTGGATTTTTTGAAAGCATACCTTTGTGGGCAGTAACTTTGATACGGAGGACTTTTTATAACAGTACTATCATTTATTATGATTTTATCTGTATATGGTAGATTCTTTAAGATTTATTTATATACAGCAATTTCTCCAGTAGCATTTTCAAGTTTTGGAGGAGAACCAACACAAAATATAGGAAAAAGTTTTATAAAAGGTTATTGTGCAGTATGTCTTGAGGGAGTAATTATAATGTTATCCTGTGTTATATTTTCACTTTTTGCAGCAAGTCCACCAGTAGTAGATGCAAATGCAACAGCTGTAACGATGGTATGGAAATATATAGGAGAACTTATATTTAATATGTTAGTTCTTGTAGGTACAGTCAAAATATCAGATAGATTAGTAAGAGAAATGCTGGGGTTATAATTAAAATTTTATTTGTTGTCCAGTTGTTTTATTGTGCATATTTCCATTTTCATCAAATGTAATGTCATCTATTGAAATATTGTTTTCTCTTGCTTTTTTTAGTTGCCATTGAACAAAGTCTGTTAGTGCTTCATCTTCTGAATTTGAACGAAATTTATTTTTAATGGCTTTTATTAAGGAAAAAATCCAACTTAAAGTAACAAGACCTATGAGAATATATAGACCAATTAAAACAAGTTGTTCATTTTTAGTTGTCCAATCTGTAAAAAGTGTACTAATAGCAGCTACTAGAAAATATATAAAAGGAATAGTAAGTCGAAGTTTTCCAGCAACTTTAAAAATAAGAGAAAGAACAGTCAATAAAATAGTTGTACTTATTAAAATAATAATACTTGGTATCATATTAAATCACCTCATGTGCTTAATTATACCATAAAAAAACAATATTACAATCTTAAAATAAAAAAGGAGGCAAAAATTGGAAGTAAAAATAAATAGAGAAATAAGAGAATACACTGAAAGTATATTTTTTGGACTGTCTATTCGACAGTTCATTTTTTCTATATGTGCATGTATTGTAGCAGTCATTTTGTATTTCATATTAAAACCATATTTTGGAATAGAAACATTAAGTTGGGTATGTATTTTAGGTGCAGTACCTTTTGCTGTATTAGGATTTGTAAAATACAACGGAATGACAGCAGAAAAGTTTATTGTAGCATGGATAAAATCAGAAATATTAACACCAAAGAAACTAACATTTAAACCAATTAACTTATATTATGAAGATTTAAAAAATATAGAAAATCAAAAAAGTAAAAAAGGAGGCAATAAAAGATAGTGAAAACATTAAGTAATCTATTTAAAAAAGATAAAGAAAAGTTTGTTGTTCCTAGAAGTGTACAAGATTTAATTCCAGCAAAAACTATATGGGAAGATGGTATTTTCCTTGTTGGAAAAAATAAATATTCAAAATGTTATAAATTTAGTGATATAAATTATGCAGTAGCAAGCAGAGAAGATAAAGAAGCCATGTTTTTAGAATACTCAGAACTATTAAATTCATTTGATACAGGTGCGACAACAAAAATTACAATAGCAAATAGAAGATTAAATAAAATAGATTTTGAAAAAACAATAATGCTACCAATGGAACAAGACAAGCTAGATGAATATAGAGAAGAATATAATAAAATGTTATTAAGTAAAGTTTCTGGAGCAAATGGAATTATACAAGAAAAATATATTACAATTTCCATAGATAAAAAAAGTATAGAAGAAGCAAGAAGTTATTTTATAAGAGTAGGAACAGACTTGATAAATCATTTTAAAGAATTAGGTTCAAACTGTGTTGAATTAGATGCAGTTCAAAGATTAAGAATATTATTTGATTTTTACAGGGTAGGAGAAGAAACGAATTTCAATTTTGATATGTTAGATAATATGAGAAAAGGTCATAGTTTCAAAGATTTTATTTGTCCAGACACGATGGAGATAGCAAGTGATTATTTCAAAATAGGAAATAGATATGGTAGAGTTATATTTTTGAAAGAATATGCAAGTTATATTAAAGATAGCATGGTAGCAGAATTAACTGACATAAACAGAAATATAATGATGAGTATTGATGTTATACCAGTACCAATGGATGAAGCAGTAAGAGAAGCAGAGAATCGTAGATTAGGAATAGAAACCAATATAACAAACTGGCAAAGGAGACAAAATGCAAATAATAACTTTAGTGCTATAATACCTTATGATATGGAACAACAAAGAGAACAATCAAAAGAATTTTTAGATGATTTAATAACAAGAGATCAAAGAATGTTCTTATCAGTTTTAACAATGGTTCATACAGCAGAAACAAAAGAACAATTAGATAATGATACAGAAGCATTATTAACAACAGCAAGTAAGCATTTATGTCAGTTTGCAGTACTAAAATTTCAACAAATAGATGGACTAAATACAGCAATGCCATTTGGAACAAGAAAAATAGATACATTAAGAACATTAACAACAGAAAGTTTAGCAGTATTTATACCATTTAGAGTACAAGAGATTAGACATGATAACGGAGTTTACTACGGACAAAATGTTATATCAAAAAATATGATAATAGCAGATAGAAAGAGATTATTAAATGGTAATTCATTTATATTAGGAGTAAGTGGAAGTGGGAAAAGTTTTATTGCAAAAGAAGAAATTGTGTCAATAATGCTACGAGATTCTAATGCAGATATAATAATTGTTGATCCAGAAAGAGAAGAAAGTTCACTTGTAAAATCGTTAGGTGGAGAAGTAATAAAAATATCAGCAACAAGTGGAAATCATATAAATGCAATGGATATGAACAAAGATTATGGGGATGGAGCAAATCCAGTAATATTAAAATCAGAGTTTATATTATCATTGTGTGAACAGTTGATAGGAAGTAATAATTTAGGAGCGAAACAAAAGTCAATTATAGATAGATGCACAGCAAGTGTTTATAGATACTATCAACAAGGAAATTATCAAGGAACACCACCAACATTACAAGATTTTTATGAAGAATTATTAAAACAAAAAGAACCAGAAGCAAAAGAAATAGCATTAGCAATAGAACTATTTGTAAATGGTAGCTTAAATACATTTGCAAAAACAACAAATGTAGATACAGATAATAGATTAATTTGTTATGATATACTAGATTTAGGAAAGCAATTACTACCAATAGGAATGTTAGTTGTGTTAGATTCAATTTTAAATAGAATAACGGAAAATAGAGCTAAAGGTAGAAATACCTTTATTTTTATTGATGAAATATACCTTCTATTCCAACATGAGTATTCAGCAAACTTCTTATTTACACTATGGAAAAGAGTTAGAAAATATGGAGCATATTGCACAGGTATTACTCAAAATGTTGAAGATATGTTACAAAGTCATACAGCAAGAACAATGTTAGCAAACAGTGAATTAATAATCATGTTAAATCAAGCTTCAACAGATAGAATAGAACTTGCAAAATTATTAAATATATCAGAATTACAAATGAGTTATATTACAAATGTAAATGCAGGAGAGGGATTAATAAAAATAGGAAGTTCACTAATACCATTTGCTAATAAATTTCCAAAAAATACAAAATTATATAAATTGATGACAACGAAACCAGGAGAGGGTGCAATAATGTAATGAAAAAGTTATTATATATAGCAAGTATAGTGCTACTAATAGGTATAATGCTTATTAGTAGTTACTTTGTTTTTAAGGAATTAAAAGGAAATAAGGAACAAGAAAAAGTATTTGAAGAACTTACAGAAATAATAGAAAAAAGCAATGATAATGAAGAAAGCAAAGAAAGAGATTTACAACAATTATATAAAATAAATAATGATTTTGTAGGATGGTTAGATATAGAAAATACAACTATAAGCTATCCAATAATGCAAACAAAAAATAATCCTAATTATTATTTAAAACGAGATTTTTATAAAAAATATTCAAGCTATGGAACTCCTTATATATCAGAACAATGTAATATTTATGAAAGTGATAATCTTATAATATATGGTCATCACATGAAAAATAAAGCAATGTTTGGAACATTAGAAAATTATAAAAGTGAAGAATATTATAAGAATCATAAAATAATAACATTTGAAACATTAGAAAAAAACAGAAAATATGAAATATTTGCAGTATTTAAAACAGTTGCATATAGCAATAATGGATTTAAATATTATAACTTTACTAATTTACAAAATAATGAAGAATACAAAATTTTTATAAATAAATGTAAAGAACTTTCATTTTATGAAACAAATAAAGAACCTAAATATGGAGATAAACTCATTACACTTTCTACCTGTGAATATAGCAATAAAAACGGAAGATTAGTAGTTGTAGCTTAGGAAGTAAATAGTTAGGTGGTGGAAAAATGACAGATATAAAAGTAAAACAAAGTAAAAAAAGAACAATAAAGACTTTAAATAAAAATGTAATAAAAGTTCAGAAAATTAAAGATAATTTAGTATCAGTAAAAGAAAAAACGCAAGAAACTTATGAAAAAGATTATAATTCAGGAACAGACTATGCAACTAATAAAATAACAAGAACTATGACAAATACACCTAATAATGTTTATAGAGCAAATAAAATAGGGCAGAATAATTTTAGAAAAACACAAGAGAATATAAGAAAAATAAAGAATAAAAGTAAAATAAAACAAAGAGCAAAGAATATCTCAAAACTTAGAAAAAATACAACGAAAACAGCTAAAACAACAATAAAAACAGCAGACAGAACAGCTAAAACAGTAAAAGAAACAACAAAAGCAACTGCTAAAGCAAGTAAAAAAGCAATTCAGAGTGCAAAGCAAACGGCAAAAGCTACAGTTCATACTATTAAAGTTACAGTAAAAGCAACAATAACAGCAATAAAAGCAATAATAGCTGGAACGAAAGCATTAATTTCAGCCATTGTTGCAGGAGGATGGGTAGCAGTAATTATTATAATTATTATTTGTTTAATAGCCCTATTGTGTAGTTCATTTTTTGGAATATTTTTCTCAAGTGAAGAAACATCTTTTAATGGGAAAAATATGAGTTCAGTAATATCAGAAATAAATAATGAATTCATATCAAAAATAACTAATATACAAACTAACACAGCACATGATGAATACGATATAAACTCTAATCGTGCAGAATGGAAAGATATTCTAGCTATTTATGCAGTTAAAATAAGTAATGGACAAGATGAAACAGATGTAATTACATTGTCAGAAGAAAAAATACAAATATTAAAAACAGTTTTTTGGGATATGAATAATATATCATCAAGCACAGAAAAAGTAACAAAACAAATAACAACAACTGATGATAAAGGAAATAATAAAACAGAAGATAAAGAACAAACAATATTGCATATCACAATAACGAGTAAAAGTGTAGAAGAAATGATACAAATGTATAATTTTAATGAGAATCAAAAAAGACAAATAGAAGAGTTGCTAAATGAAAAATATGCAAAAATGTGGTCTGGGGTAATATATGGTTCATCAGTAGGAAGTAATGATATAGTAGAAGTCGCAAGACAACAAATTGGAAATATAGGAGGTCAACCTTACTGGTCATGGTATGGTTTTAGTTCAAGAGTAGAATGGTGTGCATGTTTTGTGAGTTGGTGTGCAAATGAATGTGGTTATATACAAGCAGGAATTATTCCTAAATTTGCAGGTTGTCAAGCAGAAGGTGTTTCATGGTTTAAAACTTGTGGACTATGGAAAGATGGAGGATACACACCAAAAACAGGAGATATAATATTTTTTGATTGGGCAGATTCTAAGGATGGACAAGCAGATCATGTTGGAATTGTAGAAAGAGTAGAAAATAACAAAATATATACTATTGAGGGAAATACTAGAGGAGATATGTGTAAACAGAATGAATATGATATAAACAGTAGTGTTATTTTAGGTTATGGAACACCAGCTTATCAATAAAAATATATAGAAAAATTTGAAAGCCAAAATAATTTACGAAAAAAATTGTAAATTGTTTTGGCTTTTTTTGTGTTTTTTAAAATTTTTTATGATATAATTTCGCTAGAATGAAAAGGAGGAACTTATATGCTAGAAGATATAACAGTTTTATGCCATAGTAGTATAAAAACATATAAAGAAAAAGTAATATATATAGATCCATTTAAAATAGATAAAAATTATAATGATGCAGACATAATTTTTATAACACATGACCATTATGACCACTATTCAGAAGAGGATATAGATAAAGTAAAGAAAGAAGATACAGTCATTATAGTACCAGAAGAATTATTAACAAAAATATTAAGAAAAGGATTTAGACAAGATTATATAATTACAGTAGAGCCAAATCAAAAATATATAGTAGGGGGAATAAAATTTGAAACAATATTAGCTTATAATACAAACAAACAATTTCATCCAAAAGAAAATGGATGGGTAGGTTACATTATAGAGATAAAAGATATTAGATATTATATTGCAGGAGATACGGACATAACTGAAGAAAATAAAAAAGTAAAATGTGATGTAGCATTTGTTCCAGTTGGTGGTACATATACAATGGATTTTAAAGAAGCAGCTAATCTTATAAATGAGATACAACCTAAAATAGCAGTACCAATACATTATGGAAGTGTTGTTGGAACAAAGCAAGATGCAATAGATTTTTCAAAGTTATTAAATCCAAAAATAGAATGTAAAATATTAATGAAATAAGGGGAATATACAATGAATTTACTAAATAGATGTACTACAAAAGAAATAAAATTATTAGAAAATATAGGACTAAATGTTGAAGATAAAGATTATACAAATGAAGAACTAAGAAGATATGAAAGTCAAATAGAAGATTTTATTATGAGCCATAGTACTAAAAATGGAGATATTAGTAAATTAAGTAATCAATACAATAGTATTTTAAATACTTTAGTAAAAGGAAATTAAGATGAACAGAGAAGATATAATAAAATATAGTTTAAGTTTGCCGAATACTTATGAAGATTATCCATTTCCAGATGATAACACTTCTGTAACAATGAAACATTTAGATAATAAAAAATGGTTTGCTTTAATAATGAATGTGAATGGTAAGTTGTATCTAAATGTAAAAACGAATCCAGATTATTCAGAGTTACTTAGAAATTCTTATGATTATATAATACCAGGTTATCACATGAACAAAGAACATTGGAATACAATTATTATAGATGACAAAGTAGATGTTTCTTTAGTAGAAGAATTAATTGAACAAAGCTATGAACTAACAAAAAATAACAATCACAAAAGAAGAAAGATAAATAATACTAAAAACTAATATTTATAAAATATAAGAGAAAGTGAGTGATAATTATTATGTCAGAATGGAAATGTGTAAAATGTGGAAATACAGAATTTGAAAAAGACCAATTTCAAGCAACAGGTGGTAATTTTTCAAAATTATTTGATATACAAAATAAAAAATTTATTACAGTAAGTTGTACTAAATGTGGATATACTGAAATTTATAAAACTGGAACAGATGCAGGAATGAATATATTAGATTTTTTAATGAATTAAGATAAATATTAAATTATTAAAAAGCATATGAATAGATTATGGAAACCATAGTTTATTCATATGTTTTTTATTTTTGGATTTTATTGTAAAAATTGTCAACCTGTGATAGAATTACAGCATAATGATAAGGAGAGTAAGCGATGGAAAAAAACTATAAAAGAATGGAGCATAATGAATTTTTACAACATATAGACAAATTATGCTACCATTTAAGAAAATATATTCAAGATAATAAAATAAAAATAGATTATATATGTCCTGTTTTAAGAAGTGGTGCAGTACCAGCAACATATATTTCTAATAAATTAAATATAATAAAATTTTTGCCTATGCAAGTTAAACATATAGCTTATAAAAACGGAGAAAATAAAATTGAAATGATTTTTAATCCATTTGATTCAATAGAAATAAATAAAAAAGAACCAGTATTTTTAGTAGTTGAAGCAATGCACAGTACAGGAACAAGTGTAGAGATATGTATAAATGAAATAAAAAAGAGATATAAAAATGCCAAAATATTATATGTTTGTTTAACAAAGGAATATGGTAGTAGAGATTTTTTAGATATTGCAGAATATGAAGATGTAGCATTTTATTATAATGGAAATAATGAATTTAGCAAAGAAAAATGTAAAGAGTTAAATGTAGAATACTTTTATCCTTTATTTCTTTGGGAAGATTTACAAACAGAATTAGAACATCCAGATGATTTAGAAGATAATATATTTTTTTAATGTGGGAGAGGAACAATGGAATACATAGATATATTTGATGAAAATAATAATCCTATTGGAGAAATAAAAGAGAAAACAAAAGCACATGAAAATGGAAATTTTCATAGGACAGCACATATATGGATTATAAATAATAATAATGAATTATTATTGCAAAAAAGAAGTGCAACTAAAAAATCACATCCTAATTGCTGGGATATTTCTGGAGCAGGTCATATAAGAACAGGAGAAAGTGTAACTGAAGGTGCTATTAGAGAACTAAAAGAGGAATTAGGAGTTGAAACAAAAGAGAAAGATTTACAATATGTTGCAACAATAAAAAGTACAAAAAATCCTAAAAATATGGAATTTCAATATGTATATTTATTAAAAAGTAATAAGAAAATAGAGGAATATGTTTTTGAAGATAATGAAGTATCAGAAGTTAAATATGTTCATTTTGAAGAACTAGAAAAAATGGTTGAAGAGAGAGCAGAAGGATTATTAATACATAATGAGGAATTTAAAAAGTTATTTGAATATATAAGGAATATAGAAAAAGATAAATATTATATTGATATTGCGATAGAAATAAGCAAAAATGCTAAATATCCTTATGGTGCTATCGTAGTAAAAGATGGAGAAATAATTGGTAGAAGTGATGATAAAACATTAATGGAAACAAGTATGTATTCTCATGCAGAATTAGAAGCAATAGAAAGTGCTTCTAAAAATAAAAATTTGTATGGAGATCTAAAAGGTGCAACAATATATGTATCTTGTGAGCCTTGCATGATGTGCATGGGAGCAATTCTATATGAAGAATTTTCAAAAGTATTTTATGCAGCTACATTACAAGATAGCAATGATAATTATTGCCCAGAAATTATTACTAATATAGATGAACTTGCAAAGTATGGAAATGCTAAAATTGAAATCATAAAAGAGTTACATAGAGAAAAAGCAATAGAGGTTTTAAAAATGAGAGGAGAAACCGAATAAATGGAAATAGAAATAAAGAAAGCAGATATTACATATTTAAAAGATATTCAAGATTTAAACAATCAGATATTTGAATTAGAATATAATAAATTTGATCCAGCTTTAAAAGTTGGTTGGACTTTTGAAGAAGATGGAGAAAAATATTTTAACAATATGTTAAATAATGAAATTGTATATATTGCTTTAGATAAAGATAAGGTAGTTGGTTATCTAGCAGGTAGTATTAATATACAAGGTAGTTATGTAACAAAATCATTAGCAGAAATAGATAACATGTTTATATTAGAGGAATACAGAAAATATGGAATAGGTACAAAACTAATAAATGAATTTAAAGGTTATTGTTCTCAAAATAAAATTGAAGAATTAAAAGTAACAGCATCTGCGAAAAATAAGAATGCAATAGGATTTTATATGAAGAACGGATTTAATGAATTTGAAATTACATTAAAACAAAAAGTAGATTAATAGGAGTTAAAGTTTATGATAAAAGCGATATTTATTGATATTGATGGAACGTTAAGAGATAGCAATAGGAATTTGTCAACAAAAACAATAGAAACAATAAAAAAGGTAAGTGAAAAAGGAATATTAGTTATACTATGTTCTGGAAGACCAAGAAAATATACTGAAGAAATAAGTAGAGAATGTTTTGCTAGTAAATATATAATTACTTCAAGTGGTGGAAATATATATGACTATGAGCAAAATAAAATCTTATATGTTAATAAAATGGATAAAGAAGCCTTAATAAAATTATATGAAATAGCTAATCCAGAAGATGTTAGATTTATTATGAATGTTGGAGAAGGTAGAGTAGTAAATAAAGTAAAACATGCAGATCAAGAGAAAAAATTAGAGGAAAATATAAAGGATTTTGTTGATAAAAATGATGTTGTTCAATGTACTATTGCAGATAGTAACTTTGACAAAATAAAAAATTTAATACCTAAAATTGAAAAAGTAGAAAATGTAGAAATAAAAAATAGGCACAAAAGTTTATTAGATATTAAATTTAAAGATGATAAAACAGTATTCTGTGATATTGCTAATATAGATTCTAATAAAGGAATTGCAGTAAAAAAGATGTTAGAGATTTTAGATATTAAAAAAGAAGAATCTATTGCTATTGGTGATGATAATAATGATTTATCAATGTTTGAACAAGTAGGATACAAGGTGGCTATGGGAAATGCTATTGATATTGTTAAAGAAAAGGCAGATGAGATTACTTTATCTAATGATGAAGATGGAGTTGCAGTATTTTTAGAAAGACTACTAAAAGAAATGGAGGAAAAAATGAAAAATAAAAAAGGGTTAATTCTAATTTATCCAGGTTTTCAAAATGAAGCAAAACAATATCAATACAATAGAATTATTGAAGAATTTAATAAGAAAGGTATTAGTATAGATAAATTAAAAGTTGATGAACAATATACAAGTGTAATAAATGGAAAAGTAAATATGGATGTTAAACAATACGACTTTTGCATACAACTTGTTAAAGATAAATATATAAACGAACAACTTTGCAAAAATGGAATAAGGTCATTTAATTCTTATAATGCAATAGAAAATTGTGATGATAAAATGATGACTTATGTTATATTATCAAATAAAAACATAAACTTGCCACATACAATATTAGGTAGTATAAACTTTGGAGTAGAAAATATTAAAGAAGATAATAAAAGTGAAGAATTTAAGAAATATGTTGAAACTACTTTAAAATATCCATTTATAACTAAAAAATGCAATAGTAAAGGTGGAAGAGATATATACAAGATAAATAATAGAAAAGAATTTGATGATATATGTAATAAATTAAGTGGTTCACAATACTTGTTTCAACAATTTATTCCAGAGAATATAGGAAAAGATATTAGAGTTGTTGTTGTAGGAAAGAAAGTAGTAGGTTCATTTATGAGAATAAATGAAAATGATTATCGTTCAAATATATCATTAGGTGGAAAAGCATTACCTTATGAAGTTTCAAATGAATATAAAGAAATTGCAGAAAAAATAGCAAACGAGTTAGAGTTAGATTATTGTTCAGTTGACTTTTTTATGAGTAACGAAAATAAACCAATAGTCTGTGAAGTAAATGCAGATCCAGCTATTTGTGATATAGAAGAATTAAGTGGAAAAAATGTAGCAGAGATATTTGTAAACTATATAATTAATGAGATATATTAAGGAGAAAAGTATGTTAAAAGCATATAGTATATTTAAAGATTTAGATAAAAAAGCATGTGAAATATTAAGAAATGCAGGAATACAATTAGACATATCGAATTCAGTAGAAAGACCTAATAAAGAAGATATCTGTAGCAGAGCATATTTTTGCTTTAATATTAGGATTAAAAAAGAAAATCATAGAAGCTAATGAAATTTCTATTAAAGGTGGAACAAAAAGAGATTTATCAGCAAGAAGTAATGATATAAGCAATAGTACAATAGGAATAATAGGTGCAGGAAAAATATCACGAGAAGTAATAAAAATAGCCAAAATATTCAATATGAAAATTTACTGTAATACATTAAATCCAGAAAAACATCAAGATTTATTAAAAGAGGGAGTAGAATTTACAGACTTAGATAATTTACTTACTATTTCGGATATTATAACAGTAAATATTCCTCTAAATGAAGAAAATAAAAACTTAATATCAAAAGATAAAATTGAGTTAATGAAAAAAACAGCTACTTTTATAAATACATCAAGAGCAGAGATAGTAGATATGGATGAATTAATAAAATATGCAAATGAAAACAAAACATTTAATGTTGGATTAGACATAGATGCAGAAAACTATAAAGAACTGTTAGAAATAAAAAGAAATAATGTAATAGTAACACCACATATAGCAGGAGTAACAAAAGAAGCAATAAAAAGAATGGATGTTGAACTAGCAAATAATATAATAGAATATTTGAAAGAAAGTTAGAGGTATTAGAAAGATGAACATTGATGTTAAAAAAGTAAAAATTATTGTAACTGTACCAATTGAAAATAGTGAAGAAGTAAGAAATGCTATTTGTGATGAGGGTGCAGGAATTATAGGAAACTATACATATTGTACTATAGCTACAAAGTGCATAGGAACTTTTAAACCTTCTGATATTGCTAATCCATATATTGGAGAAAAAAATAAATTAGAATTTGTAGAAGAAGAAAAATTAGAAGTAAGATGTGATATTAGTATAGTTAAGAAAGTATTAAAAAGATTAAGAGAGGTTCATCCTTATGAAGAACCAGCAATAGATATAATTCCTCTAATTGATGAAGAAGATTTATAGGAGAAAGATATGAAAAAGATAACAATTGAAATGGCATGTTCTATCAATGGACTAATTGCTACAGAAGATGGAAATGAAGATTTTCTATCTTTTAGAGGTTGGGAGATAATGCTAGAATTTTTAAAAGAATATGATGTACTAATATGGGGCAGAAAGACTTGGAAAAATATATTGTCATGGGGAGATGACTATGTAAAGGACTTAAAAGACATAAATATAATTATTTTAAGTGAAACAAGTAATAATCAAAATGAATTTTCAAATGTTACATATTGCAATTCAATTGAGCATTGCTTAAAAGTATGCGAAAGTTTAAAATATGAAAAATTGTTTATTTCTGGTGGTGCAACAATAAATAATGCTTTTATGGAAAAAGGCATAGTAGATAATATAATTCTAAATTATAATCCATTTGTATTAAATAAAGGAATACCACTATTCAAAGGCAATTATTTTGAAAATAAATTGAAATTAGACAAAGTAGTTAAGGAAAAAGAAGATATAGTACAAGTTCATTATAGTGTAATAAAATAAAAATATAGGAGGATACTTGTTATGAAACAAGAATTAGTTAGAATAAATTCAATAGATGGTATTGAACTTCCAGGAATAATATATACTCCAGATATTAATACAAACAAAATAGTTATACATGTTCATGGATTAAGTGGTAACTTTTATGAAAATAGATTTTTAGATAATTTGGCTGAAACCTATACAAATAAAGGATATTCTTTTTTGACATTTAATAATAGGGGAAAAGATTATATAACTGAGATGCTAAAAGGAAATGAATGTGTGATTTTAGGAAGTTGTTATGAACTATTTAAAGATTGCATTTTAGATATAGAGGGTGTTATAAATTGGGTAAAATCTCACAACTATACTGAAATAACATTAGAAGGTCATAGTTATGGCTGTAATAAAGTAATTTATTATTATGATAATAAAAATCAAGATTGTATAAAGAATATCATTTTATTAGCACCATGTGATATTCCAACAGAAATTGAAAATTATACTGGAGATATGTATAAAACTTGTATTGATGAATCAAAAAAATTAATTGCAAATAATAGAGAAAATGAATTGATAGATTTTCCTGTATTTGCAAATAAAAAAATAAGTGCAAAAACTTTTTATACAGATTTTTTATATGAGAGTGATTGTGATTTCTTTAGATATAGAGAAAAGGATACTAAAAGTGAAATATTAAATAAAATAAATATACCAATATTAGTAATATTTGGAGATAAAGATGAGTGTGTTTTAACTGAAACAAAAGATGTAGTTATTAATTATTTAAAGAATAATATTAAAAATTGTGAAATTAGGATTATAGAAAATACAAATCATTCTTATGACAATAAATATGAAGAATTAGGAAATGTAATAGGAGAAAATATATGAACGATATTAAGGTAATTCATGCAAATAAATCACATAAAGACTTTTTGATATATGCTAATAGAGTTATTAATAATACTAATGAAACAGAGCAAACTAATGGATTTGAGCTAAATATAGATAAAGATTATTTTTGTGGTAGACCAAAATTTCAATGCCTAGTTGCAGAAATGAACAATAAACCAGTTGGTATGATTTTATATTCGTATTTCTATTGGGCAAATGATGGAGAAGTGTTGTGGATTTCGCAAATGTTTGTTGAACAAGAATATAGAAAATGTGGTGTGTTTTTTAAATTAATAGAGAAATTAAGAGAAGAAAATGAAGATATAAAAATAGTATCATGTGCTACTGGAGATGAGAATAAGAGAATGCAAAAAATATTAAAATACTATGGTGGACATGAGATAAATTAAAAATTTTATTATAAGAAGGTGTAGTTATGAATTTTAAAGATAAAGTATTTTTAATAACAGGATCAACTTCTGGAATAGGGCAAGGAATTGCAAAAGAACTATTAGAACAAGGAGCAAAAGTTGTCATTAATTATGCACACAATGAAGAAAATGCAGAGGAAACTAAAAAATTATTAAAAGAATATCAAGATAGAACTTTGTTTATAAAAGCAGACATATCAGAAGAAAAAGCAGTTATAGATATGTATAAAAAAATAGAAGAGAAATTTAATAAATTAGATGGATTAGTAAATAATGCTGTTTATGACAAAATCTTTTCAATAGAGGAATTGCCAGTAGAAGAATATAGAAAAGAATTAGAAGTAAATGTTATTGCAAGATGGATGTGTATAAAGTATGCTATTCCATTATTAAAAAAGTCTAATATGCCTAGAATTATAAATATAGCATCAAGATTAGGAACAAAACCAATGGAAGATTCTATTGCTTATTGCACAAGTGAAGCAGCGACTATAATGCTTACACAATGTTGTGCATTGGAATTAACAAAAAAATATAATATAAAAACAAATACAGTAAGTCCATCAATGACATTGACACCATTTGCTAAAAAGAGTTATACAGAAGATGAAATAAGACAAACAGCAATGAAAAATCCAAGTGGTAGATTAGGCGAAGTTGAAGATACAGTAAATGCAGTATTATTTTTATTAAGTGAAAAAGCAAATTATATAAATGGAGAAAACCTTAATGTTAATGGTGGTATATTATTAGTATAAAATAGATTGGGGAAAATATATGATAGATATTGCAAAAGCAAAAATTGCTTTCAAGGATTTTTTAGATGAATATGAAGATAAAAGTGATTTAGGATTTGAATTAAAAATAGTACATACTTATCATGTTGCAGAAAATGCAAAGAAAATTGCACAAGAATTAAAACTAAGTAAAGAAGATATAGAATTAGCTGAACTTATAGGGATATTACATGATATAGGAAGATTTGAAGAATTAAAAATTACAAAAGAATTAAATAGTGTTAAGTTTGATCATGCAGGACATGGCTCAAAGATGTTATTTGAAAAAGGTATGATTAGAAAATTTATAGAAGATAGACAGTATGATAATATAATAAAAAAAGCAATAGAAAATCATAGTAAATTAAAAATTGAAGAAAATTTAGATGCAAGAACTTTATTACATTCTAAAATAATAAGAGATGCAGATAAAATAGATAATTATAGAGTAAAGAAAGATGAAAAAGTAGAAGCAATATTTCCTAAAAGAGTAAATAAAAAAGAAGATATGGAAGAATCTAAGCTGTCAGATAAAGTCTATAATACTATTTTAGATAAAAAATGTGTTGATATACATGATAGAGTAACTCCATTAGATTTTTGGGTTTGTATATTAGCTTTTACATTTGATTTAAATTTTGATGTATCATATAAAATAGTAAAAGAAAATGACTATATAAACGTATTAATAGATAGATTTCAATACAAAGATGAAGATACTAAAAATAAAATGGAAGAAATAAGGAAAAGCATAAATGAATTTATAGATGAAAAGATAGACTTAACATAATTTTTAGAAAAACGAATTTGACAAAAATAAAATGATATGTTAAAATAAAAACTATAATTTAAGAGTTTATCTAGGTTTATAAAGAACTGAGCGATAAAGAGCAACTAAAATACAAATAGTTGCTTACACTTAAAAGATGAGATTAACAAGTCTTGCAAAGGAGTCTTAAAAGATTCTTTTGTGAGGCTTTTTATTATGAAGGGAGACGAAATTATGGGAATAAAAATTCAAACTACATCAAATGATTTAATTTTAATTAGAAAAGTAAGAAATGATGATGCAAAACAATACATTGAACTTATAAATTTTGTTTGGAGAGATGCCTACAAAAATATTTTCCCAGAAGATGTATTTATTGATAGAGAAAGAGAAAAAGAAAATAGGATTAAAGATTTTTCTGAAAAGTTCTACAATGATAATAAGAGATTATGCTATGTTGCTGAATGTAATGGCGTAATTGTCGGTGCAATAAATGGTACAATAAAATCAACATATGAACATTTTTTAGAAGATGATTTTGCTGATCTAGTTGCATTATATATAAATCCAAATTATCAAGGAAAAGGAATAGGTACAAAATTAAAAGATATTTTTGAAGAGTGGGCAAGAAAAAATGGTGCTAAAAAATATATAATTGGAGTTTTGAAAGATAATAATAATGCTCGAAGAATATATGAAAGTTGGGGTGGAAAACTTGATAATTGGGAACAGAAATTTTATAAATTAGGTGTAGGATATGATGAAGTTTTTTACAGATATAATTTATGAAAATTATAAATTTATTTAATAAGATTTATTAAGAGGGGATGATTGAAATGCCAAAGTTTATACTAATAATTGGACCACAAGCAGTTGGAAAAATGACAGTAGGTCAAGAATTGGCAAAAATAACAGAATATAAATTATTTTATAATCATATGACAATAGAAATGGTTAGATTAATAGTTGATTATGACAAAAAAGCATATCAAAGAATGAATCAACTTATAAGATATGAAGTATTTAAAGAATTTGCAAAAAGTAGTGAAAAAGGAATAATTTTTACAGGCTGTTTTGATTTTGGCAATGATTTTGAAGAAGAAAAACAAGAAACAGATAGATGGATGAGTTTGTTTGAAGAAAGTTATGTAATAGAATTAGAAGCATCTTTAGAAGAAAGATTAAAAAGAAATAAAACTAATAACAGATTAGAACACAAAGCATCTAAAAGGGATTTAGAATGGAGTGAAAATGATTTAATAAAATCAATGACAAAACATAAACTTAATTCTGAAGCAGGAGAAGGAGAAAAAATATTTAAGAATTACATAAAAATTAATAATGAAAATTTATCAGCTAAAGAAGTAGCAACAATAATAAAAGAAAGATTTGATTTATGAGGAGGAAGAAATAATGCAAATAACAATAGAAATTCCCCAAATAGAAGATTGTAATAGAGTAAATGAATTAGCAAAACAAGTTCATGAATTACATGTAAATTGGAGACCAGACTTATTTTTAAGTGTAGATGAAGTAATTAGTAAAGAAAATTTTGAAGAAATGCTACAAGCAAAAGAAATATTTATAGCAAAAATACAAGATGAAATTGTAGGGTATATTACTTTTAATATTAAAGAAAAAAATAATCCTAGTATGAGATATAGAAAACAATTACAAATTGAAGCAATATGTGTAGATGAAAAAACTAGAGGAAAAGGAATAGGAACACAGTTATTAAAATATGTAAAACAATATGGGAAAGAAAATGATTGCACAGATATATATTTAACAGTAAATGAAGAAAATGCAAGTGCAATAAAGATGTATGAAGAATTTGGATTTAAAGTAAAAAGTATAGCATATTCAATGCAAATATAAAAAGGGAGTTGGTAAGAATGAAATATTTTAAAAAATTAATAGGAGAAAGAATATATTTGTCTCCAATGAGTATAGAAGATGCAGAAAAATACGTAGAATGGCTTTCTGACTTTAAAGTAACAGACGGAGTAGGAAGCAGTAGTAATTTAATGACAATGGAAGATGAAAAAACATGGATTATGAATGAATCAAAAAATAGTGATTTAAATTTTGCAATTGTAGATTTAGAAAAAGATGAACTAATTGGAAATTGTAGTTTGAAGGATATTAGTTATAAAAATAGAATTGGAACAGTTGGAATATTTATAGGAGATGAAAATAATAGAAGTAATGGATATGGAACAGAGGTACTAAGACTATTATTAGATTATGGGTTTAATTATTTAAACTTAAATAATATAATGCTAACAGTAAAATCTTTTAATGAAAGAGCAATTAGATGCTATGAAAAAGTAAGATTTAAAGAATTTGGTAGAAGAAGGGAAAGTTATTTTTTAAATGGCAAATATTATGATGATATACATATGGATATTTTAGTAAATGAATTTAAAGGAAACTACATTAAAAATAAAAACATATAATGAATAAAGTATATAACATTTAATTTGTTATATGCTTTATTTTTTAGAAAATCTATGGTAGAATGAGGGCAAGTAATATATATAATATGGAGGAAAATATAATGATAGATATACATATGCATACGATATATTCAGATGGAGATAAGACAGTAAGAGAAGTATTAAAAATGTGTGAAGAAAGAAAATTAGAATATATATCAATAACAGATCATGATACTTGTAAGCAATATGAAGATGAAGCATTAAAAAATAATAAAATTTTTAGTGGTAAGATTATAAAGGGAACAGAATTGCATGCAGCATTTCAAAATAAAAATATAGAAATATTAGCATATAATATAAATCCAAGTACCATAAATGAATGGTGCGAGAAATATTATTCTGAAGATAAATTAAAAGAACAACAAGAGATATGTCGTAGGAGATTATTTGATATATGTGATAAACATGGACTTATATATGATGAAAGCAAGATAAGAAAGCCCAAAAAAGCATCAGAATATGTAGAAAGACCAATTTACGAAGAAGTAATAGCACATAAAGAAAATTATAAAATATTAGGAGAATTTACAGAAACTTTTAGTATATTCTTTAGAAAAGGTTTAGCAAACCCAGATAGTAGTTATTTTATGAATCATATAGAATTTAGACCGAAGTATAAAGAAGTAATAGATATTATTCATAAAGCAGGAGGAAAAGCATTTTTAGCACATCCATTTGAATACAAATTTGAAGATACAATTGGATTTATAAATGATTTAAGAAAAGAAGCAGAGTTAGATGGAATAGAATGCTTCCATCCATCATCAGCAGATGATAATAAAAAGGATATTTTAGTGGAATATGCTAGAAAAAATAATTTATATATTAGTGGTGGAAGTGATTATCATGGAAATCCAAAACCAGATATAGAAATAGGTATTGGAAGAGGTAATTTAAACATTTCTAAAGAAATAATAGAAGAATGGTTATAGGAGAAACAAGAATGGAAAAACCAATAAGAAAAGCAGTGAGATGCTATTTAATAAAAGATAATAAAGTAGTAGTTACAAAATATAAAAAAGGTAACAGAAAAGAAGGATACTATGATATACCTGGAGGGAAAATTGAAGATGGAGAAATTCCAAAACAAACAGCTATAAGAGAAATGAAAGAAGAAACAGGAATAGATATTAAAAACTTGAAATATAAGGGAATTATGACAATAGAATACCCAGATAGAAAATTTGTATTTGACGTTTTTATTTCAAATGAATATGAGGGAAAACCACAAGAATTTGAAGAAAATACATCTGAATGGATAGATATTAAAGAATTACTACAAAAAGAAACAATATTGTCTAATATAATGATTTTAGATAGATTCTTTATAAAAGGTTTAATTGATGACAATTATAATTTTAGTATGAATATTGTAGTAGACGAACAAGAGAATATATTAGATGTAGATTATAGTTTGGAGGAAAAATAATGAGTGAAGTCGCAGAAAAGATAAAACAAGAATTATTACTTAGATGTGAAAAGTCAAAAGAAAAAGATGGATATGATTTCTGGAATGAACATATAAAATATGTAGTTGAAAATGCACTAAAATTAGCAAAAGAATATGGAGCAGATGTTGAAATAGTAGAATTAGGAGCATTATTACATGATATAGCAATGCCATCAGAGTATGGTGAAAGAGAACAACACAATATTTATGGAGCAGAAATTGCAGAACAATTACTAACAGAATTAAATTATCCAAAGGAAAGAATAGAACATGTTAAAAATTGTGTATTAAATCATAGAGGAAGTAAAGATAGACCAAGAAACACAATAGAAGAACAATGTGTGGCAGATGCAGATGTAATAGCTCATTTTGATTGCATACCATCATTATTTTCTTTAGTTTATAAAGAAATGAATTTGTCTATAACAGATGGAAAAGAATATGTTAGAAAGAAATTAGAAAGGGACTATAATAAGTTAAGTCCAAGAACTAGAGAAATATTAGAAGATAGATATAGAAATATAATAGATGTATTGTTTGTTAATTAGAAATAGGAGTAAATAAAAATGGGAAAAGTATTAAAAGTAAGAGAAGTTGGAGATCCAATATTAAGTACAAAATGTAAAGAAGTAGATATAAAAAATATTAATCAAGAAATATTAGAAGAAATTGAAGATTTAAAGGAAACATTAAACTTTACAGAGGGTTTTGGAATTGCTGCACCACAAGCAGGGATAGATAGAAGAATAGTAATAATTCAAGTAAATAAAGAAAAATGTACATATAAAGATTGTGAAGAAGTACCAACTACAGTAATGATAAATCCAATATGGAGAAAACTATCTGAAGAAACAGAAAGTGAATTTGAAGGCTGTTTAAGTGTTCCTTCAATTAGAGGAAAAGTAGAGAGATACACAAATATTGAAGTTACATATTATAATGAAAAAGGCGAAAAAGTTATAAAACAAGTAAAAGGATTTACTGCCAGAGATATACAACATGAATGCGATCATTTAGATGGAATAGTATTTTTAGAAAAAGTAAAAGAGCATAAAGGATTTGCAACTAAAGATATGATAAATAAATTTAATTTAAAAGAAGAAAACGAATAGATAGGATGGAATGTATAATGGAGAATAAAATAAAAAACTTACTTCGATTCTATTTACTAGCAACAGAGCTTAAGGACAAAATCAGAAGTGGATGGAAAGTATGGAATATAGATAGACAAAGAGTAGAAAGTGTCGCAGAACATATTTACGGTACATGTATTTTAGCAATATCAATAGATTCTCAATTTGAATTAGATATTGATTTATATAAAGTAATAATAATGCTTGTATTACATGAAATAGAAGAAATTAAAATAGGAGATTTAACACCATTTGATAAAGTTACAAAAGAAGAAAAAAGGAAGATAGGAAGACAAGCAGTAGAAGAAGTGTTAAGCACTTTAGATAAAAAAGTACAATACATAGAATTAATAGAAGAATTTGAAAACATGAAAACAAAAGAATCTATTGTTGCAAAAATGTGTGATAAATTAGAGGCAGATATACAATGTAAATTATATTGCGAAGAAAAGTCTATTGATATAAATAAAAAAGAAAATGCAGATCTTCTTAAAGACTCCAGAATTCAAAAATTATTAAATAATGGAGAAAAAACAGTTGCAGATTTATTTATTGAAAATGATAGACCAATATATACAGAGAAAATATTTGAGGAAATAGCAAATTATATAAAAGGTAATGATTTATTAAATTTAAAGAAAGAATAGTAATATTTGTGAGGAGAAAAATTATATGTATAAAATAATTGTAGAAGTTGGATCAACTTGTACTAAAGTTGACAAGTTTGATGGTAGTAATATCGAAAAAATAGAGGGAAAGACAATACAATTCAAAAAACATTACAATGAAGATAAAAAATTAAGAGAAAGTGATGTTGTAGAATTAATTTCTAGCATAAATGACTTGAAAAATATTTCTCAAGATATATATGTTTGTGGTACAAGCATTTTTAGAACATTAAATGATACAGAAAGAAAAGAATTCTTAAATAGATTCAAAAAAGAAACAGGATACGAATTTAATATTATTTCTCAAGAAAAAGAAAATGAATTAACAGTTTTTGGAACGACTAGATATGTGAAAGATAAAGTATGTGTATTTATAGGTGGTGGAGGTTCTACTGAAATTGCAATTTATGATAAAGGAATAAAAGAAAGTATAAATTCAAAAGTTGGTGTTATAGATGTAATGCAAGAATTTCCAGATTTAGCAGAAAACTTTGCAACAACTAATCTTGAAATAGTAAAGAATTTTATAAAAGAAAGACTAAATCTACCAAAAGAAAAAGCAGATATATTAATTTTAGCAGGTGGAGGACACGAAAAATTTGCAAGACATTCTGGAATAAAATATGAAACAAATACTTTATATAAGGATGAGGCATCTCCAATTATGATGGATATAGAAACAAGAAAAAGCGAAACAGAAAGATATTATAGAGCTATTTCTTTAGATGAAATAAGAAATAGGGTAAATGATCCAGATTGGTGGTATGCAACAAGAGCAATGAGTGCTTTTGCATTAGTTGTTGCAGAAGAAATAGGAGCAAAGTATATAGTTCCAACTGATATAGCAATGGTATATGGAATTTTAGATAAAAAGGATGAACTATAAAAATATAACAAAACCAGATAATGAAAGGATTAATAAAAAATGAAAATAGGAAAAGATTATATAGGTGTAGGAGTAGGAGCATTTATTGTAAATGATAATAACGAATTATTATTACAAAAAAGAGCAGTACCAGCTGAAAAAGACCATTGGTGTATACTAGGTGGTAGATTAGAAATGTTTGAAACATTGGAACATGCAGTTATTAGAGAAACTAAAGAGGAAACAGATTTAGATGTAAAAGTAATAAAATTAATGGGAATTTGTGATCATATTATTCAAAATGAAAATGCACATTGGGTAGCAATGAGTTACTTATGCAAAATAAAAAAGGATAATCCAAAAATAATGGAACCAGATAAAGCTTCAGATATGAAATGGTTTGATTTAAACAATTTGCCAGATAAACTAACAATTACAACAAAAAAGGCAATAGATGATTATAAAAAAATATTAAATAAAAAAGGATTAGAGGAAAAATAATATGATACTTTCAACACTTTGTTATATAGAAAAAGACGGAAAATACTTAATGTTACATAGAACTAAAAAGAAAAATGATATAAATAAAGACAAGTGGTTAGGAATAGGTGGAAAATTTGAAGATGGAGAAAGCCCAGAAGAATGCATTGTAAGAGAAGTAAAAGAGGAAACAGGACTTACACTTAATACCTATAAATTAAGGTGTGCCATCACTTATGTATCTACAAATTGGGAAACAGAATATATGTATGTGTTTACATCAAATGATTTTACAGGAAAACTAATAGAATGCAATGAGGGAGATTTACAATGGATTGAAAAAGATAAAGTTACTGAATTAAACACATGGGAGGGAGATAAAATATTTGTAGATAAAATTCAAAATGATAATAAATTTTTTACAATAAAGTTCAACTATGATGGAGATAGATTAATAAAATATGACTTAAAAGAATATTAAAAAAATCTAACTAAGAGAGTTCGTTATGAACTCTTTAATTAGATTAAATGAAAATAAGTAATATTTAATTTCTTTTCTTAAAACACTCATAAATAATAGCTTCTACAATAGAGAATATAAAAAATATAATAACTTCCCAAGTAATATCTCCATACATAGCAGAAAATGATTTAAAAACAATAGTATTAGATATTCCCAATAGATTAGTTATAGTAAAAGCAAGAAAAATATTGATAATAGCAAAAATAATTATTAAAAATACTTCTTTAACTTTAGACATGTGAAAACCTCCTCTAATTTATATTTTGAATAGAAGAATTACAATTTGTAACATATACGAATTGTAGGTGTTTTAAGCTAAAAAAATAATATTTGCTATATAATTACTCATACTATGAATGAGGGTGATACAATGAAACTTATAGCAAATGAGTATAGCCCAAATGAGATAATTCGTATAATAAGAGAATGGACAGAACTAACTCAAAAAGAATTTGGGAAGACTATACATCGTAGTGAAAAAGGTATACAAGCATTTGAACTAGGGACAAGGAATTATGATATGAAAACATTAATTCAAATTGCAAATACACATGGCTTAAAAATAACCATAGAAAAGGAAGATAAATAGTGCGAGTATTTAATCTTTCTTTTTTTATTCTTCTATTATTACTTACAAGAAGATTATAGCATAATAAAATAAAATTGCAAGTTTCTTGCAATTTTATGAAAAATAACTCCTTTTTTGAAATAATAGAAAAGGAGGAGCAGAGATGAAAAAAATTTCAATAGGTAACATATTAAAAAATATGAGAAATATAAACACAAATTATACACAAAAAGAAATTGGAGAAAAATTATCTATTGCAGATAACACTATATCAAGTTATGAAAGAGAGAATAGCCAACCAGATTTTCAAACAATTGTTAATTATGCAAAAATTTGTGATTTTGAAATAAGAATATATAACAAGAAAATAAATAGAGAAGTAACTTTAGAAGAAATGTCAAAAGAACTATAACATGAACAAAATTTTGAATATATGAGTTAAATATTCTGGGGAAAAATAAAAAAGATTTTAATAAAATATAGAAAAACAAAAGCACTAAGTATA
>CAOSZT010000002.1 GCA_948528155.1 uncultured Clostridia bacterium
AGTTTATTGAAAATCCACCTAGAAAAATATGGAATATAGATATAGAAGATACTTTAAAAATAGAGGAAGGAAAAATTGATTTAAAGGGAAATAATTTTGAAGATTACAAAAGAAAAGTAAAGAAGTTTTTAGATGGAAATATGGATAATATGGTTATCTATAAAATTAAACATAATGAAAAATTAACAGAATTAGAAAAACAAGACTTAGAAAGAATTATGTTTGAGGAGTTAGGAAATAATAAAGACTTTGTAGATACTTTTGGAAATTCAAATGTAATACAAGTTGTTAGAAACTTAGTAGGACTAGACAGAGAAACAGCAAATCAAATATTTTCAAAATATATAAATGATAATAAATTAAACAGCAAACAAATTGAATTTGTAAAAGCATTAAAAGAATATCTTATTGTAAATGGAATCATCAGTTTAGATAAATTAAAAGAACAACCATTCAGCACAATAGGTTCAATATCAGAAATTTTTAAAGATAATATTAATACTTTTAATGAAATAAAAGAGGATATAGAAAGTATAAATGATAATGTTGTTAAGTTTGGTTAAAATTACAAAAGAAGGAGATTAGAAGAAAACTGGAGCAGGAGAATTGGTATGGCAAAAATATATAAAGAAGCTAATAAAAGAGAAACAGAAACTACAATAAATGTGTTATATAGTGAGGAAATATTATCAATTTATACTAATAAAGTAGATTTACAAAAGAAACTATTTAAGATTTTAGGAGAACCTAAAAAAGAATACATAAAAGGAAGATCTGTTTTAGGTAGTTGTTGGGAAATATCATTAAAAGATAAAGGTAAAATAAATCAAATTATATTAAGAGCTAATATTTATGATGAATAAAAGAGTAAAATATATGAATTATATAGGAGATATACAATGGATTTATTAGAAGAAATTAAAAATAATGATAGGCAAATACAGAATATAAATATTGATTATATTAAAATAGATAACATATCTTTAGAAGATGTGGAATTTCAAAAAGTAGTTTTTAGTAAATGTAATATAACAAGTAGTAGATTAGAAAATAGTTCATTCTATAATGTTTCTTTTAATAATTGTAACTTTTCTAATACATCATTTGAAAACAGTACATTTCATAATTGCAAATTTGATAATTGTAAAATAGAAGGTGCAAGTTTTATAGAAAATTCAATTTTTGAAGTAACATTTCAAGACACAAATGCTAATTTAATAAACTTATCAAATACTCATTTAAGAAATACAAAATTTATCAATACAACATTAAAAAATAGTTATTTTCAAGAAAATAAGCTAAAAAATATTGAATTTGAAAATACAGATTTAAGACAAGTACAGTTTTTTAAAACGAGTTTAGCAAATGTAGATTTATCTAGTTCAATAATTGAAGGAATGTCAATTTCACTAGAAGATATAAAAGGTGCTGTAATAAATGAATTACAAAGTATAGATTTATTATATCTGATAGGAGTAAAATTAAAAAAGTAAATTACTAAAATTCGTTACGATAAGTGGAGGTGGTACAAATAAATTACTGGTGGATTTGGTTTATAATACTTTTTTGTTGTATAATAATACCAAGAAGAAATAAGTTATATTTAGGAATACTGAATAGAAAAAGGAAAGGTAGGAAAAGAAAAATGCCACAAGAATTAATGAAAGAATTTATAGGAAAAGTATGCACAATTATATTATTTAATGAATCTTTTGGAGTACAGGGAAAAATAGTCGCAGTAGAGGATAATTGGATAAAAGTTGAAGAAAAAAATAAGATTCGTATAATTAATGGAGATATGATAAGAGATATATCAATAGCACCTGAAAAATATCAAAAGTAACTACAAAATTACAATTTTGAAACGAGGTTTATATAAATTGAAAACTGATTTAATAACAATACCAAATATCGGTAAAAAAACAAAACAATCACTATTAAACATAGGAATTACTTGCGTTGAAGATTTAATAGGAAAAGATCCAGAAGATTTATATTTTAAAGACTGTATAAAGAAAGGATTTCAAGAAGATAGATGTCAGTTATATCTTTTTAGAATGGCTATATATTATGCAGAAAATGATATTTATGAAGAAGAAAAATTGAAATGGTGGTATTGGAAAGACAAGCAATATCCAGAAAAATGAAAAGTACAATATGTAGAGAGGATTGACTTTTATGCCTAAAATACATTAGGAAAAATGACATCTATTGATATATACCAAATAAATAAAAAATAATAGATAGCAACTAATCAATGCTATCTATTTAATCTTTAACTAAATTTTTTAAGTTATTGTAATCGACTTCTAATATTTTACAAATAATAATCAGTTCAAAATCTTTTAATATAACTTTACCATTAATAATTTTATATAAATGCCATCTATCTATATTAATTCCTCGTAATTGTAATTGCTTACACAAATCTTCTTTTGTCATATTTTTTTCACGAAGAGATTTTTCAATAAAATCTCCTGCAACATTTGATTTTCCATTATATTTTCTCACAACAAAATTCTCCTAAAAATTACATATATATTGATTTTATTACAAATTCTATGATATAATGTGGTCAAGTCAACCAATAATATTTTTGACAGTTAGAATTTTTTTATGTAAGATAATTTAAAATATAGAAAAAATGATAAGAACAATTAAAAATGTATTATACATT
Organism: uncultured Clostridia bacterium; assembly: GCA_948528155.1. GTDB lineage: Bacteria > Bacillota > Clostridia > TANB77 > CAG-508 > CAG-269. Next base: position 2,678 of record CAOSZT010000002.1, read on the forward strand.
GGGAGAGAATATGAAAGAAAAGATTATCCAGATAGTGGTTTTTAGCAGAAAACAAGAATTAGCAGAGAAATTTAAGTATGCAATAAATTGGGAATCAAGATATTTTAGGCAAGAAACTAAAATTATAAATGATATTGAAGAACTTAGGAAAGTAAAAAAAGTAAATATACTTATAGTTCTTATTGATGAGCAAATGAATTGGGAATTTATTGAATTTAACAAAGAAGTCTTAAATAGCAAAACTAAAGAATGTTTTATTATTGATATGCAAAAAAGAACTATAACAAAGAATGGTATAACAGAATTATTAAGAGATAGCCAAGATGATAAAGCACTAGCATTTAAAATAGTATATGATTATTATATAGAGTTAAAGAAAAAGAATGAAAAATCACAATTATCATATAATTACAAAAAACTAAAAAAAACTATGAATAAGTTTGAACAAGGCGATAACAAAAGTATTATACTAGATAAAATAGATGAAGTTGTGATGGAGAATAGACGTAATAATTCTGCAGGATATGAAAAATTAAAAACAATGATATATTTTTCTATTGTAAATAAATTAGAGGTTGATAGTGAAAAAAATTATAATTACTTTCATAAAGCTATTGCAAGGATTTTTAATGAAAATGTAACTGTTATTTTAAATGAAATTAATAGTACCATAAGAATAATAAGAAAAAGAAAGAAACAATTAAAAATACAAGAATATTTAGAGGAAATAAAAGGAAAACAAATAATAGAACAGATTATATTGATAAGTAAAATAGTAGAGAAAAGTATGAATTAATAATCTATAAGAAATTTTTTAGAAAGGAGCGATTAATTATGACAATGCAATTATGGGAACATTGGGATAATATGTCAAATGAAGAAATACTTAGAGAATTATTATTGATGATATTAATAACAATAGTAATAGGAATAGTTACAGGATTATTGACATATTTAAAGAATAAATACAAAGATAAAGTAAATGAATCAAATAGTAAAGCGTTAAAATTTATTTTTAACAATATTCTATAATGTAAACATAAAATTTTGCAAAAACCTTGCAAAATCCTGCAGTATACATTCAGTTTTTTTAGTGTTAAAATATTAGTATGAAAAATTGTAGGTAACGAAGAGAGCTAATTAGAGAAATCTAACTAGCTTTCTTTTTTGCTATTTTAGGAGGAATTATGAAAAGTATAGTAAAAGGAAGTATAGTAACAGGACTATTAGCAATATGTTTAATAACAAATGTATATGCAACACAAGGAACAAAAACAATAAAAAAAGATATTTTAAAATCAGAAGAGAATAATTTTTTAACAACAATAGAACAAGAATATATAGAAGAAAACAAACAATATGAATTAGTAAATTATTTAAAAACAGAAGATGAAGAAAATGAGAAAACTGTAACAGCATATAAGAAAGATATTATTAAAACTAATTCAAGAGAAGCTATTATTGAACATTTTGGAGAAACATTACAATATTTAGATAGTGAATATTTTGGAACAATTGATTTAAAGGATTATGAAATAAAAGAAATTAACAATGGAAAATATGAAACAATTGATGAGAAGAAGATTAATTTTAGTAAATATAGTAAAAATGATTTAGATAATATTGAAAAAGAAAAAGTTATAAATGGAGTAACATATTATCTTATAAATGTTAATTGGGAAAATGATGAAACAGAGAATATTGATAGTCAAGAAGTACCTGTAACTTATAAAGGTGTAATGGTATATCAAGCTATTGTAACAAGAAATAATCCATTTAGTTATGAGATAACAGTTACATACAAAGGGAATGTAAGAAAAAAAGATCCTATCTACTTATATACATTAGAATATGAAAAAGTAGAGGAAGAAGCTGTTGTTATTCAGGAAGGATCAAAAGATTATATAGTACCTACAATTATTATAAGTGGATTAGGTATAGCATTAGTAATTGTTTATTGTATTGGAAAAACAACAGCAAGAGTATATGTTAAAACAGACAATGGGTTCAAATTAATAAAAGTTGTTAGATTAAGTAAGAAGCACAATACAATCAATATAAGTAATTATAAACACAAAACAATTACAAATATGTTTGCGATAAAAACTACAAATGGATTCTATAATAAAAATCAAAATATGCTTATAAAAGTAAAGAAAGATAAGTTTACTAAAAATGTATATCTTAATAGTGCTTATATTGATTTTATTTTAGGATAATACGGAGGGGAAAATGGAGTTAGAAAATGCAACTGTAATTGATTTTGGAGATGTAGAATTACTAGCCACCAAAAAAGAATTATATATGGGATATAACAATGAAGCTAAGTTTAGAATAAATTGGTGTAGATTAAAAAATAAACCAGATGAATTAATATGCTTAAATGAAGAGATTGATAAATTATCAGAAGAAATTAAAAAAAAGAATATACCAATAATTAACATAGGAAGAATAATTGAAAAGCAATTTGCAGAGATATTAGAAAAAGAACTCAATAGCTTTATAGGAAAAAATATTAATAATATTTCTTATTTCTTTCAAAAACAAGAACGTGTAAACGCAGATGGGGAGAAATATTATACCAATCCAGATTTTTTAGATATATCAGACATTGGAATAGATTATCTTAAAGAAAAGGCTGATATAAACCATAAAGCAAGAGTATATACATCATCTGTTTATTATGAAGAAATAAATCATTCTAAGCTTAAATATAGAGCTTCTTATTATAGCTCCGAATTTAGTGCAATAGAAGTTGATATGAGAAAACAAGAAATATTAACTCAACCAGGATTCATTATGAATCAAATATATAGTGATGTTAGTTTATGCAAAATTCTAGCATACAAACAATATGAATTAGGAATAACACCACCATTTTATAATGAAGTTGCAAAAATTAATCAGTTTTTAAAAGATAAAAAGACAGTTACAGTAATATTAGCAGATGATAGAGAAGTCAAAACAAAAGCGAATATAACTGATATTATGGATTTCTATAATGGTGTGTTTATCTTAAAAAAAGATTTGTTTGATATACCTTTTAATGAAGATAATTTGGAGTTAAGAAATATAAATAATATAAAAGCTATAAGACACGGAAAAACAGAAATTGAAATAGATACAAGAAATTTAAAACCAGTGAAATTACAGCTTGATGACATTATTCAAAATGATAATAAAGGGATAATCTGTAATATTCAAAATGAAGAAATAGAGGAATTAGAAAATGAATGTTAGAAAAGAACAAGAAATAAAAAATGTTATAAGTCATATTGAAGAAGCAGTTTGGAATGGAAGGCATAATGATTCAAGAGGGTATGTGATTGATTTAAGTAATATAAATAACAAGATTGAAATATCAGCAGATATTATAGAACCAGTACACGAATCTTTTACAACAGAGCCACATTTTAAAATAGGAACAGAGCCAGGAAATATGGAACAGGCTATTAGTAAATATATAGAGATGAAAAAACCTTATATTTTTAATCTTATAGAATATAACAACTTATTAAAATTACCAGAAGAAACACAAAAAATGTTTATAAGTAATTTATTAAAAATTGAAACGAAACTTGAAAATATAAAGAATAATGGGATTGGTGCTAATAGTTTAAGAGTTCAATTATTTAAAAAGGAAACTGAAAAAGAAAAATTATATACAGAGAAACAAAATATAGAAAATGAATATATAGAAATATCTAAAAAGAAAGAGCAAAATATTAAAGATATTAATAAATATGTAGAAAAACTAAAAAGAAATAATAATTTATTTAGTCCTATAAGCATTATTAATAGAGTATTTTCAAAGCAAGAAATTAAAGATCAAAACAAGTTTTATAAAAATGAAGCTGTAAGATTAGAGAAAGAAAATATTAAAAATACCGAATTAATATTTGAAAAGATGTTTTACAAGAATGACTTAACTAAAAAGATTAATAAAGTTGAAAAAGAAGTTCAGGAATTAAGAAAACAATACGAATTAGAAAATAAAGAACAAGTAAAAGAATCAGATATATTAAAAGAAAAAAATATGTTATTCAAAGTTTTCAATATAGATGTTGAAAACATAAATCTTAAAGAAAGGGAAATAGAGGAGCAAGAGGAAAGTGAGTAATACTATATGTGCCAGGTTGATACATATTTAAAAGAACTAAAAAACAGATTTAATATGATTAATCCGAAAGAATATTATTTAAGTTATTCAGGAGGAAAAGATAGCCATTTATTATATTGGTTTATAAAGGAATATTTAAAAAATAACGATATAGCAATTATTGGAGTAGATACAAGATTGGAACATCAAGAAATTCTAAAAAGAATCAATAATAATTCTGATAAAGTTTTATATCCAGAGTTAGAACCATTTGAAATAAAAGAAAAATATGGAATACCTTGCTTTTCAAAATGGCAAGATGAGATGATATATCGTTATCAAAAAGGATCTCGTAGACCATATCTTATAGAAAGGATAACAGGAATACATAAAGATACAGGAGAAAAAATAATTGGTAGATTTAAACTAAATAATACAGCAAAGAAATTATTATTAAATGAACAACTACATAAAGTTAGTCCAAAATGTTGCGAATATCTAAAGAAAAAACCACTTAGAGAATATGAAAAAGCTACTAATAAAAAAGCAATTTTAGGAGTTAGAGGAGATGAAGGTACTTTAAGGAAACAACAGTACACAAGTTGCTTTACAAAAAATGGGAAATTTACACCTATATTTGATTTAAGTGATGAACTTTTAAACCAAATATATAGTAAATATAATATAGAATTGCCAAAAATATATAAATATTTACAAAGAACAGGTTGTATGGGGTGTCCTTATGGAAGTTACAGAGGAGATACACAAAAAGAATTAGAATTAGTAGGAAAAGAACAAAGAAAATTGATATATGAATTATTTAAAGAAAGTTATGAGGTTTTAAAAATAAATCCTTAAATTAAGAGGTAAAAAAGTGAAAGAGTTATTATTAAAATTAAAGGAATACATAAAAGAAATAATACTTAATAAAGATGAAGAAAAAAGAGAAAATCAAGAACTAACAGGAAATATAATTAGAAATAAAGTAAGTAAAATTAACTTATCTGAAAATTACGATTTTAATAGATTAAGATATGATTATGGGATTAGATTAAAAAATGATAGCATAGTAAAAGTAAAAAGTAATCAATTAATTATTAATGAAGAAGGTTTATTATATTTCTTAGATGAACAAAACAATGAAGAATTAGAAGTTGGTAAGATTGAAGATTATTTATATGAATTTGATATATTTAAGCAGGAATGGAAAAAAGCAGACATTATTAGCATATTAGTAAATTTGGATTTTAGTGTAAAAAGACTAAAAGAAGCAGATAAAATGATAATAGAAAATAGAAATATAAACTTCTATTCTAATATTTGTAATAACAATTTTGAAATAAAAGGAGTAGAAGTATATGAAAGATAATGATTTGACAATAGAAAATATAAAAAAACAAGTAGATGGCAGAAATTTAGAAGATGTTAAATTAAAAGATATGGTTGAGATATTAAACAAACTAAAAGAAGATCTAAACAAAACAGATTTACAAGAAACGAAAACATTAGAAGAATGTAATAGTGTTGTATTTAATCCTTTAATGGAAGAATATATGGGATATAGAAAAGCCTATATACAAAATGCTATTAATAAACAAGAATTTGAACATTTAGTATTAGATTATATAAAACAAGATCAATTTAAAGATATTTATGAAAAAGCATTAATAATAAATGAAAAAGCAGTATTGAATGAAAGCGAGGAATTATCAAAATGAGCATAATGCAAGAATATGAAAAAATAAAAAAAGAAATAGGAGAAGAAAAATTTGACACAATAGAGCAATATATTGATGAAATTTGTCCTAAATCAAATTTTAGAATGTATGAAAAAGAGCTTAATAGTTTAACTGGTTTAGAATTGGAAGAATGGGATAAACAAAAGAAAAAACTAGAACAAAAATATGGAATTATCTTTTTAAGTGATGTTTTATATAATAAGGAACAATGGAATAAATTTGAAAGTTGGTATGAGCAAAAGAGTAAAACATATGTAATTGAAATGTGGGAAACTAATGCTGACAGAAATGATGGATTTGGTCAAGTAATTGAAGAAGACATTGAAAATTTAGGACAAGCTATAAAAAAAGCAAAAGAATTTTTTGAAACATCAGAGTGTGTGTCTATTGAAGTACAAAAAGCAATTGGTAGAGAAGCAGTTTACTTTAAAGATAAAGTAGAGGAAAAATTTTTTATAAATACTCAAGAAGAGTTAGATGAACCAGAATAATTAAATTGATATAAGTTATTAAAAATAACTTGGAAAGAAGGAAAAATGGAAGATAATAGAATTACTTTAGACAATATTGATGATATAAGAAATGAAATAAATGGAAATTTATCAGACACTATAAAATGTATAATTTTAAGTTTTATTGAAGGTAACTATGAAAATGAGTTGAAAAGTGGAAAAATTACTACTAATCATTTGGAAAAGATGACTAATAAAATAGTTGAAGGAAAAGAGTTTAACAGTTATATAGATGATATAGATTCTTATATTCAAGATGAAATGAGAGAATATTTAGAAAAAAATAATGTAATCGAAAATGCAGATGAATTAGAACAATAATATAAGATATTAGGAGGAAGATAAATTGAAAAAGTATAAATATTATTTACTACATAGACCATTAGATATAGGAACAGCACCAAATGACTTTATAGAATCAAGTTCATTTGGAATAAAACAACGAGTATTAAAAGATGGTACTGAAGCGTGGGGAACAGTTACATACGATAGAAAATTAACAGATGAAGAGGTTAAAAAATTTGAATTATTAGAAGCAATTTCAGAAGAAAAAAAACAAGAAGCTATAAAAGATATTCAGAATTTAGATAGAATATATAAGGATTTAATAGAATTACCATTTAATGATAAAAGTATTAATATATTAATGGATAAGATGTCTACTCTGATTAATAAAGAGATAGTGAAACAATTGTCTAAAAGTGATATAACACACAAAGAATATGAAGAAATAGTTGATAAAAATATTTTGATAAGTATGAATAAAGAAGAAGCAATTAGATATTATGCAGATAAAATAGTATATGATTGTATTACAGATTGCACTGAAAACAATAGAATTTTTAGTGTTGATGAATACAAGAATAATAATTTTATTGTAGAAAACTTTGCAGAAATTGTTAAAAGGATTAATTTAGATGAAAAAGTAAATGATATGGAAGTAGATTTAAAAAAAAAGGAGATAGATTTTATATTCTATTTAGAATATTGTCCTCATTATTATCAAGACGATTTGGATATAAGTAACAAAGAAAGAATTGAACATTTAGAAGGATTTAAAAATTATATAAGTGATTATAAAGCCATTACTCCTTCAAGATGGTTTAGGACAAATACTCGAGAAGCAATTCAAGGTTATTACTATAATGAGCGTATGTATGACGAAAATAAAGATGTAGTATATAATTTATTAAGGGAAGAATTAAATAAAATTGGATTTGTGAATAAATATTTAGATGGATATAATGTTACAATAAATGTTGATAATGTAGATGAACTAATTAATCAATTAGAAGAAAGAATCAATGAATTAAAAATAACCTTAGAAGAAGGAGAAATTGAAAATGAATAATATATTAGATGTCATTGAAAAAAGATTTAATACATTAGATTGGATTATAAAGATAAAAAAAGTTGAAAATATGTTAAAAATAGAAACACAAGAAGGAATTGAGTATATTTGCAAAATAGAACATAAAGATAATACTAATATTATTATTGTAAAAGATCTTGAATTGAATTTTTGCTATGAAAGTAAAATTTCTGATAGTGTAATTAATGATGATTTTCATAGAGATTTTATTATAGCAGAAATTGAATCAAACATATTTAAGAATGAAATGTGTTTAAAAGCCTTTAAAAAGGGAGTAACCAATTTTCAAGAAAGAAATCAGACATTTAATATAAACGAAATATTAGATACAGATTTATATAAGCAATTTGAAAAAGATAAGGAAACAACAGCACTTATTGAATATTTGTGGGATAGAGGATATGAATTTTCAAGTAAATATCCTTATCCAGAAGAAGTAGACAAGCAATACGATTATGTTGCAGAAAAAACTAATAATATTTCATCAATTGCAGAATTAAAAGAATTTATAATAAAGAATCCAGACATTCGTACATATTTAGATGAGAAAAAAATACCAGACAATTTAACTTCACTAGAAAATTTTAGAGAGATAGATTATTCTTATAAAAACATAGTAGCCAAAACATATATAAGTATTGGAAGATTAAATGAAAAAGTGCTAGTTTTTGATACTGAAGGAATAAATGAATTTATAAACTGTCATATTGATGATTATAAAAATAGATACAGAAGTAAACTGATTGAAACAATGTTTAAGAACTTTGAAATAAGTGAAAAGATGAATAAAAAGATGAAACTAATACAACTATTAGAACCAGGAAAAGAAATAGATTTTGATATATGTGATAGTACATACGATTATGAGGTAGCTTTTGTAATGGATAATAGAGAGCCAGAAAATAATTACGAAAGTTATTTAAGACACTTAGCAGAAAATTTGAATATAAAAGAAAATAATATTAAGTCAGCTAATATAGTTGTAGATATATCTGATTATATTGAAAAAAATATAGAAGCATATGAGAAAGTTTTTGACGATAATGATATTGAAAGAAATGTAGAACGAGTAATAAATATGATTACTGGTAATGCAAATGAAACAATATATAAAGAAATTTTAGAAGAATTAGGAGAAAATACAATAGAAGAGGAGAGAGAAGAAAATGAACAAGATTGAATTAAAAAATAAAAAAAGTATTATGATTTTTATATGTATTGCTGTAATATTACTAATATCAATATTTGTAACAATAATAGATTTTTTAAAAAACAATAATAATGAGAAGAATAATGATTCTAAAACAGTTAGTAGTGAAGCAAATATTATAGAAGAAACTAAAAACTATGAAATAAAAGATTTAGGAACTGTTGAATGTGAAAAAATAGGATTAAATGCACCAATTAAAGAAACAACGGAATTAGATGTTTTATCAACAGCAGTAGGACACTTTAAAGATACAGCTTTATATAATCGGCAATGTGTGTTTAGCAGGGCATAATTCAGGAACAAATAAACAAGGCGAGGATATTGGATTTTTTAAAAGGTTAAATGAATTAGAGATTGGAGATGAAGTGATTTATCATCATATGTTTGGGCAATACATTTACAAAGTTGCAGAAATAAAAGAAGTTGAAGAAACAGATCTTTCAATGCTAGAACCAACATCAAGTGATAAGTTGACATTAATAACTTGTATAAAAGGAAAGAAAAAATTAAGACTGTGTGTAATTTGTGAAAGAATATAAAGGTATTATAATTTATTGTAATTAAATATGAAAAGTGATATAATTCAATAAAAAAGAAAGTAGGAAAAAATAAGATATGAATATAAAGTATGAAAAAGCAATGCAGTTTTTGTGTGATGTTTGTAATAGATGTATGAACGAGTTTGATGTTTTAGATGAGAATTATGAATTTTGGGATAATTCTGATCCTGTAAATCAAGGATATGGATTTAGTTTTTTTGGAAAGAAAGATAAATTTATGCCTATAATAGCTGTAAGATATTCAGGTTTTCCAGAAGCAAGTATAACAGTTTTTATAGAAAACAGAAATGGAAATGATATTATTAATGGGAATTATGTAGCACTTTATACAATTAAGATAGATTATAAAGAAAATATGTCTGAACAAGAAATAAAAGAAGTTGATGACAGATATAGAAAAATGATAAGATATTCAATAGAAAAATGGTCTAAATATAATAAGGAAAATCAAATAGGGTATATTGAAGAAGAAGAAAGAATACAATTTTAAAAGAAATTATGTAAATACGTTTATTTTTCTTGCAAAATATGGTATAATGCTTAATAGAGTGAGGTGTTTTTATGTATAAAACTATTAGCATTTATCAAACGCTGAACGAAAGAGAAAAATATATTTTAGAAAAATTAGAAATCAAAGAAGAAGATTTAAAACCTGAAAGCATAGAAGATGTACTTTGTGTTATGATAAGAATGACAAAAAGAATATCAGAATTGCCTATTACTAATGAACAAGTTATTTCTGCATTAAGGAATTATGAAAAGTCATATGATATATTTTTTAAAGATGTTAAAATTATACTTACAGAAGCTGATTATCCTAATGTAAAGGTAAATGTTTTTAGAACTTTAACTGATGAAAATAAGAAAATTATTGAAATGCTTGATGTTAAACTTGAAGATAAAGAAATTACAAGCAAGGAATATGCTGAAAGTTTAAACATTTTAGTTAATAAGTTACTTATAAAATTTGGAACTGGAATTAAACAGAAAGAATGTTATAAGCTAATTGACAAAATAGCTGAATATTTATATTAGATTTTTAAATAAAACAATACAATGTACTGTTATAAAAAGTTGTATTGTTTTTTATTTTTGCTAAAAACGGATTTGTATGTTACAATAATGTTAATGATACTATAATTTGAAAGTAGGATAAATATGGAAATATTATTAGGAACAATATTAGGTGTAATATTTGTAAGTATAATTGTATTTTGTTTTATAAAGTTAAACAAAAATACAAAAGATAAAATAGTAGAAGAAAAGAACGGAAAATTGATTAATAATGTCGAAAGTACATTTCCTGATATTCAAATAATTGAAAACAATACATTAGCACCATTAGAAAAAAATAAAATTTCTGATTCTAGTATTGAACATAGTATAGCAATATTAGATAATTCAATATCTAATTCTATAATGGTGGGGAAAAATATAAAAAATGCAACAGAATTACTAAATAATAAAAGAGCTTTTTTTTCAGCAACTAAAAAAGGAACTGAAAATATGATAAAAATTAATGGTACTAATGAAAGAATTGGAACTCAAGCAATAAATGGAAAATTTAATAAACAAACTAAGTTTTTAGAAGAAAATAGATTAATTCAGTCATCTGGAAAAGACGCATTATTAAATGCAGGATTTAGTGCTACTTCTATGATTGTCGGACAATATTATATGAATGAAATTAATAATAAATTGGATATAATAAAAGATAATATACAAGGAATTTCAGATCTTTTAGATTCAGAATTTCAAGGAAAACTAGGACAAATTATTTCAAAAATGCAAGAAATAATAGATAATAAAGTTGAGATTTTGAATAATGAATATTCAAGAGATAAGAGATATAATGAAGTTTTAGATTTGGAGCAGAGCTGTACTAAATTGTTAGGACAAGCAAATGAGATGATAAAAAATAACATAACTGATGAGAATATTGATTATAAAAAATATGAAAGACAAACAAATGAAATATACAAATGGTTTTCAAGGCAACAAATATTAAGAATGTTATTAATAAAAATAGGAGATTTAAGGTATGTTTTATCATATGGAAATGAAACATCAAAATTAAGTCATACACAATATAATTACTATATAAAACAAATTAATTCAGTAAACGAAGAATTAGAAAATTGGCATAAATTAATGAGTAAAAAGTTAGGCATAGATACTAAAGAATTTAGAAGGAATGGAAAATTTTATACCATTAAAAAAAATACAATAGGCAAAATAAAAGAAGATTGGGCTTATCATAAACTTAATAATGATATAGTTGCTTTAATAGATAATCAATCAAACATTGAAAGATTAATTCCATATACTAATAAGAAACAAGATGATATAATAAAAATCCAAAAGTATAATGGAAAATATTATAATTTATTAAATGAGTAAAGTTTATAGAATTGCAATCATAGATTAGTATATGAAAAAAATAATCTTTTTTTATATCAAACTTGACACAAAAGGTAATATGATGTAAAATATACTAAAGAAGGTTTATTATTTATCACTAAGACAGGGAGTTCATTGGTAAGGCATAAATAGGAAAAGAAAAAAAGAAAGGAAAGTGATGAATAATGAAAAAATTTAAAAAAGTATTAATTATGATCATTGCAATTTTAACAGTAGTATTAATTTTAGGAGTATTATTAGTATTAAAAACTAAAAAAGAAGAAAGTATAGAGATAGGTAATAAAGAACTTGAAATTACAAATCAGGGAGAAATAGAAGTTGTAGAAGAAGATGAAGAAATTATAGCTACAATTGAAGAACAAAAAACAGAAGAGCAATTAGATAATAATGAAGAAGCAAATAAAAGTGAAATAGCAAAGGAAAATTTTATAAAAAATGACAATGTAGTTAATTCAAGTGATACAAACAAAACAATAAAAGAAAAAAATGATACAACCAAAAATGTTAATAAATCAAAACCAGTACAATCTAATAATCAAAATACACAAAATAATACACAGCAACAACCTCAACAAACTAAGCAAGAAACAAAGCCAGTAGAACAAAATAAACCAGTAGTAACAACGCCAGTAAGAACATATAAAGAAAATACAACCTATATTTCAAAATTAAGAAATACAATTACTACAACAGTAAGGGATAATTTATCATCTTTAAATAAATATGGAATAACAAGTGCAGAACAATATAAAATAAAAGAAGATTCAAGTATTTGTGCATACAATGGAGGAAACAGAAATGGGTGGACTTATGAAAATTCAACAGCATATAATACTTTTGTTAAAAGTATTTTAAAAGGAACATCATTAAAAATATATGCAGTAGATGAATATCAAAATGGGGAATATATACAAACACTATGCTATTACGGACATTAAAAATAAAGTCAACATAAACTTTTGCAAAAACCTTGCAAAATCCTGCAGTATACATTCAGTTTTTAACGTGCTAGAATATTAGTATGAAAAAGTGTAGGCGAGAAAGAAAGCGTTCAGATAGAGCAGTCTGAAAGGCTTTCTTTTTTGTTTCACTAATTACAAAGGAGGAATGTTGATGAAAACAACAACAAAAACAACAAAAGAAAAAATGGGAATTATAATGATAATTTTACTGTTATTATCATCTTATATTGCCCCATTTATGAATGTAGTAAATGCGTATAGTGTAAGCAACGCATATATTTATCCTGTAAAAGAACCAGAGTATCATTTACAATATTGGAGCAATACTAGACAAATGTGGTTGTATGTTAGTACAACTTATGTTGGTTATACAGGAGAAGATGGAAAATTTTATCCTGCTTATTGTGTGAACTCTGATTTACCAGGAGTTGGCGAATATGAAGGATATACAGTAACAGTAACAGAAGCTATACAAAATCCAGAAGTGTGGAGAGCTTTATTTAATGGTTTCCCTTATAAAACACCTAGTGAACTAGGCGTAGAAAACGATTATGACGCATTTTGTGCAACAAAACAGGCAGTATATAGTGTTCTTTATGGATATGATCCTTCTACTAGATATAGAGGAGGAGATGACAGAGGAACAAGAATAGCAAATGCTATTGTAAGCATAGTAAATAAAGCTAGAAGTGGAGTTGGAGGAAATTATACAGCACCACAAGTTTCAATAAATAAAATAGGCGAATTAACAAAAGAAGGTAACTATTACAGTCAAACATATAGTGTAAGTTCTAATGTACCTTTAAGAGATTACTATGTATATCAAATTTCAGGTTTGCCATCTGGAAGTTATTTTGCAGATATAAACGGAAATCAAAAAACAAACTTTTCAGCAGGTGAAAATTTTAAAGTATATATGCCACAAACAAATATAGTATCAAATATAACATCTTATATTGGTGTAGATGGAAGTTGTAAATCATATCCTGCTCTATATGGTAAAGCACCAAATACATCAGTACAAAATTATGCCTTAACATTAGATCCATTTGAAAATGGAAGTGCTGATACAGAACTAAACATAGCTCCAACAGGAAAAGTAACAATAGAAAAAACAAGTACAGCAAATAATATTTGGAATGGAGTAATTTCAGGTTCTTTAATACCAAATGCTAAATATAATCTATACAATTCTAATATGAACTTAATTAATACATATACAACAAATGCACAAGGAAAAATTGAAGTATCAGGATTGTCTTTGGGAAAATATTTTATTCAGGAAACAACACCTGTACCAGAATTTACAACACTAAACGATGAAATATATTCATTTACACTAGATTATATGGGCGATAGTAAAGAGGTAAAAGTTACAAATGCACCTGTTCTAGGAGGATATTTTTCAGCTGTAAAAATATCAGAAAGAAATAATGTATGGACTGGAACGAAAAAAGGCGAAGGTGTTGAAGGGGCAAAATATGGTATTTATGATATGAATGAAAATATTGTAAAATCATATGCTACTGGAAAAGAATTAATAGCTGTATCAGGAAAAGATGGAAAAATTTTTGATAATGAGAAATTAAAGATTGGCGATTATTATATGCAAGAAATTGAGCCAGCACCACATTTTAAAAAGAGTGATAAAAAGTATAATTTTAAAGTTACAGAAAATGGTGGATATGTTTCAGTAACAGCTTCTAATGATGTAGAAGAAGGTGGATATTTTAATATTCATAAAACAACAAATGATGATAACTTATGGACTGCAGAAGTATCAGGATCTCCACTTGCAAATGCAACATTTAAAATTGAATATGCAAACTTTGAAGAAACTAAAACTTGGACTGTAACAACAAATGAAGAAGGAAAAATAGTAGATTCAAATTATTCAACAGATGATTTAGAATTAAAACTTGGTACATATCGAGTTTATGAAATTAAAGCACCAAATCATTATGAATTAGACAGCACAGAGTATTACTTCAGAATTACAGAGAATGAACAAAAAATATATTTAGAATTAGAAAATACACCAGAAGTTGGTAACAATGTAAAAATTACAAAAGTTGCTTCAGACAAAAACTATATTACAGGAACAGAAAAGAATCAACCTGTTGCAGGAGCAAAATATGAAGTTAGAACAGATTTTGCAGAAGGAACAGAAGTAACAAAAGATAACTTTAGCACTGGAAAATTAGTAGATACACTTGTAACAGACGAAAAAGGAAATACTAAGACAATAACAGTAGGAAAAGGAAGCTATTTTATAAAAGAAGTGTCAGTTCCAGAAGGTTGGCAATTAGATGAAAAAATATATCAAATAGATGTTATTGATAATGGAATCACACACAAACTAGAATTAGAAGATGAGCCTATTCCACAAGGATTTGTAAATATTAACAAAACAGCACTTGAAAAAAATTACTGGACTGGCGAAGAAGCAGGAACTCCATTGGAGGGCGTTAAATTTGAACTTAGAGATAAAGATGATAATGTGTTACTTGAATTAGTAACTGATAAAAATGGTCATTTTTCAAAAGATATTCAATTGGACGTTGGCACTTACTATTTGTGGGAAGTGGAAGCACCAGAACATTATATATTAAGTGATGAACCAGATGTATTTGTAATAGAAAAGAATGGTCAAAAAGTAACAATAGATATTACTAATAAAGTAGAACCTGCAGGATTTGTAGATGTTTCAAAAACTCCTTCAAAAGATAATGAAATTACAGGAGAAAAAGAAGATACATTTTTACCAAATGCAGTATATAGAGTAGAAAATGTTGATACAGATGAATTTATTGTAGATTTAAAAACAACAGCAGAAGGACATTTAGAAGAAAAATTAATGCTTGGAGCAGGCAATTATAGAATTTTTGAAATAGAATCTCCAAATTATTACTTAATAGATTCTTCAACATACTATTTTACTGTTAAAGAAAATGGTCAAGAAGTATGCTTTGATTTTAAGGATAATCCTGTTGAAGTTAAAGTAAATGTAGAAAAATCAGGAATAGTACAAGCACAACCTAATGATGAGATTAGATATGATTTTGACGCAGTTGAAAGTTTATCTAATGTACCACTAGACAACTTTACATTTGTTGATGATTTACCTTATGAAAAAGTAAAACTAACAAAATTATTCACTGGAATTTATACAGATAAAGTTGAATTTGATGTTTACTATAAAACTAATCTTTCAGAAGATTGGATTTTAATAAAAGAAAATTTAGATTCAACTGTAAATAACTTCATTGATTTTTCAACTCTTGAATTAGCAGAAAATGAAGTAATAACAAGCTTCAAAATGGAATTTGGAACTGTACCAGAATACTTTAAAGCAAATACAACTCCTTTTATATTTACAAAAGTAAATGCAGACATTAAGCCAGATGATGTATGGACTAACAATGTTCATTTATATGGAACATATTTAGATGTAAATGTAAAAGATGATTCTGATTGGACTACAAAGACATATAAAAAAGAGCTAACTGTAAAGAAACTACCTCGTACAGGGGAATAGAAGAATAGGGCTAGTTTAGATAATCTATTCTAGCCTTATATATTATTTAAACAAGAATTTATTAACCTAAATTTTTATTTAAGTAATATATGAAACAAAAGAAAAGGTGTCAAAATGAAGGAAAATAAGGAATATGAAGAATTTTTAAAAGAATTAGATTTAGGTACTGGAAGATATAAAAAGAAAGATGTTTTTAAAGATTTTATTATTATATTAGCATTAGGAATTGATAATAAATATTATAAAAACAATGAAAGTGAAAAAGTTGCTTGTCAAATAGTAGAAAAATATACAAATAGCGAAAGAGAAAGATTTTTTCTTTTATCATATAAATTAAAAGAGATGTATAACAAAAAAAATGAAATTGTTGATATTTTAGGCGATATATATATGCAATTAAATGCACAAAATAAAGAATTAGGACAAGATTTTACTTCTTATAGTATTACAAAATGTATGACAGAGCAACTTGAAATAGATGATAAGGTAATTAAAGAAAAAGGATATATGACATTAATAGAACCAAGTTGTCGGATCAGGTGCATTAATATTATCAATGGCAAACAAACTAAAAACGAAAGGATATGATTATACAAGTGAAATGTTGGTAATTGCAAGTGATGTGGATTCAATATGTGCTTATATGACTTATATACAACTTTATATTTATAACATACCAGGTGTAGTAAAGATAGAAAATTCATTAACAAAAGAAAGTAGAAAAGTATTTTATACACCAAGATTATTAGATGGTAGAAATATAGAAAATTTACAACAGACAGAAGAAAAAGAATTAGGAGAGTGATTATGTATGCCTGTTAATACAAAAGAAAAAGTAAAAAAAGAAAATAAAAAGAAAAATGCAAAACAAATCATAGAGGAAAACAGAAAGAAAATTGTTGAAAAATTAATTTCTAATATGGAAAAAGGATATATATTTTCAGAATGGGCGTGGAATAAACAAGCTTTTATTCCTAGAAATGCTGTAACTGGAACAAAGTATCAAGGAATAAATAGATTAAATTTAAGTTTTGCTTCAATGGAAAATGGATATGAAGATCCTAGATGGCTAACATTTAAAAAAATACAGGAAATGGGATATAAATTAAAAGAAGGTTCAACAGGAGTATTCTGTGAAAAATGGATATGGCAAAAAGTACAAAAAGTTGTAAATCAAGAAACAGGAGAAGTTGAAAAAGATGAAAACGGAAAAGAAAAATATGAAATAGTAGAACTAAAAAGACCAATAATTAATTATTTTTATTTATACAATGCTAGTCAAATTGAAGGAATAGAACCATATATCAGTAATGAAAAGATTGAAAAGTCAGATATAACAAATGTTGCAGACAGTTTTATGGTATCTTCAGAATGTCCTATAAAGGAAAAATTTCAAGATAGAGCTTTTTATAGTCCAATGGAAGATAGTATAACACTACCACCTAGAAGATTTTTTAAATCAGATGAAGCTTTTTTAGGAACACTTTTACACGAAATGAGCCATAGTACAGGACACGAAAGTAGATTAAACAGAGATATAAAAAATAAATTTGGAACAGAAAAATATGCAATGGAAGAACTAACAGCTGAATTATCTTGTGTATTTTTAGAAGCAGAACTTGATATGAATTTAGATTTTACTAGACAAGAGCATATTAATTATTTTAGTTCGTGGATTAAAGCATTAAAAAATGATCCTAATGAATTATATAAGGTGTGTAGTAATGCTAGTAAAAGTTGTAATAGGTTAATGGAGAATTATGAAAAAGTGATAGCTTTTGAAAATAAACAAGAAAAAAATAAAGATGAAGAAGAGATGGAAGAAGCTATCTAAAAGAGAAGAGGTACAAAAGATATGAAAACAATGAAAGATTGGAAAAAATCAGGAATAGATAATTTTGAGGATTTTGTTTTACCAGGAGATGTAGTTGGAGAAGATTTTATAGAATACTTTAGAAATTTAACAACTCCAAAGATAGATAATACTTATATAATGCAAATGGGAGAGCCACAAAATGTTATTGATAAAAAATATGTATATATGACTTTTACAAAGGAATGTAAAGGTTGGGTATATAGAGGAAATTGTTATAAAGGCGAAAAACAAACACTTTTTGAAAAATGGTTAAATACTTTTATAGAAGAAAAAGACATTGATATTTTAGAAGAATTTAAAAGTACAAAAGATGGTATATCAAAAATATTTACATATGAAGAGGTATTAAATAACTTTAAAATGACATCAGAAAGAGAACAACAAGAGATAAAAGAAAAAATGATAAAAATTGATTTTTATAATGCAGATGTTAAAGAGTTCATAAGACATATGTCAAGGGCATTATTACCAAGTCGAGAAGAAGTTAAAAAATTAGAAGAAATATATGGAAAGAGTATTAATTTGGAAATTGAAGATGAAGAGGAAAGTATATGAGTGAAAAAGTTCAATATAGTGCTATAGTAAAAGCAAAAGTTAAAAATATAAATGATAAAGAAGAAAGTGATTTATATTTATTATGCAGACAATATAGTGATGAAAAAAAAGTAAAAATTGAAAATGAAGGATTAGATATTATTTTAGATAAAGGTTCTTTTGAAGACTTAGTATTTTTGAATGATTGTGAAATTTTAGAATTTGAACATATCGCTAATGTCTATAGTATATCAGAACTTAAAGAATTTTGTGATAAATATAATTTAACTGATATTAGTAAATGTATGAAAGGAAAACAACTAGATTGCTGTGGACTATTAATAAATGAGTATTTAGAGCCTTTAGGTTATGAAGAAGAGTTAGAAGACTATGAGATTGAATATAATAAGACTGTTTCAAGACAAATAAGAGATGAAAAAAAATACCAAGCAAAGGGAGAAATAATACAAGGTTTATCAGAAGAAGAAATATACGAAATAATTGGTGGATATTTAAAATCACTTTTAGAAGAACAAGATATAAATACAGATATAGTAGATATTCAAATTATAGGATCAAGACATAAAGGAATTGCAAAAGATACTTCAGACTTAGATGTATTAATAGAATTTAACAATGATAGATATGGGGAAGATAGCCTATTTAATAGTTTAAATGATGAAGAAAACAGATTAGAAATTAATGGAATACCTGTTGACTTCAATCCGATTACTCCATCAAAATCTGGAACAATAGATGAATGGCTACAAAGAAATTATAATTATGATAAGTACAAAGAAAATATGAAAGAATATGCAAGATATATTATTGATTGTTTAAAAGAAAAATTTAAAGATGAAATTAGTTATGTATATAAAATTACTTTTTTAAGAGATGAGAAGAATGATAGATATACTGTTTCTTTGGCAATAGATATAGATAATAATGGAAATAAAAATCAAATAAATTTTATTTCTGCTAATAAATTTTATAAAATGAATCACAATGAGCAAGTAAAATATATTGGGAATTTTTATAATGCGTCTATCATAGGAAAAAGAAAAGAAGAGTTTGGATATGATGAAGCAAAAAAAGATTTTTTACTAATGTGTGATTTTAATTATACAAGAGATAAAGAAGAGGAGGAATTATAAATGGAGAATGTAAATAATGAAAATATCAAGCTTCTTTTTTATGAAGGAATAAATTTTTTACAATTCCAAATTGAATTACTTGCAGAGAAAAATGAAAATTTAAAAAATTATACATATATTCAATATATTGAAAAAAATACACCACTAATAGTAAATGAAACAATTACAAAGATAATAAATAAAGATGATTTTACAGAAAAAGTTACAAAACTGGCAAATATATTTACTGATATAAAAGATTATATGCAGTTAAAAGTAAAAGAGATTGAAAACAGTAAATTGTATATAACGAAAGAACTTCAAGATGTTTTTACAGACTATACAAATATGTTATTTAATAATTTAGATAGTTTTGATTTACACGAAAGCTTTAAAGGTTGGACTGAAGATGGCACAATTTATAATACAAGAGCAGAAGAACGTATAATTTCTTCTCATAGAGCAGGAACAGAAACGTTATTATTAAATCACTTTGCAGAGAATTTAGATAAGTTTACTTGGCAACTTGCAGATTTATTAGATGAATTTTTGCAACTAACAAAAGACAATAATAGAGAAGAAAAACCAGAACTTAATAAAGAAATTATGACTAACTTAATAAAAATGAAAGACGATTTTAAAGTAGGAGATAAAAAAACATTTTTATACAAAAATAGTAATGGCAATATATGGGAACTTACTATAAGAAGAGAAGAAGAAATATATGAACCTTTTAAATTTGCAATAGTAGGAACAAAAGTAGGTACAAATCAAACTTGGAGTAGAAGATATACAGATATAAAAAAAGCACTTTTACATATAGTAAATGATTTTAATGAAAATGCTAATATAAAAAATAGATATAGTAATATAGAAGAATACTTAAACGAAAAAATTAAATTAATATATAAATACGAAGAAAATGGCAATTACTATTATGAAGATGAAAATGAGAATTTATATTGTGAAAATGGAAATCAAAATGTAGGCGAAATATGTTTAATGTATTGCACAAAAGAGTATGGAGAGCCTATATGCGAGGTTGAAAATTTAGAAAAATATGAATTAGTTAATAATCCAAAAAATAATCCTAATTATGAAAGAAAAAAAGCTAACGAATATAATTATATGATGTTAGATAGATTAAGATCTGATTGTGATTACTTTTTAGGCAATGGAAATGGATTTTTAGGTCATCTTTATTACAAAGATATAGATAAACATATAGAAGAAATGAAGAAAATATATGAAGCTTTTTCAAATGAAGAAAAACCAGAATGGATAAGCTTAGAGGATATAAATAATTATAAAGAAAGAATGTGTGAAATGTTAGAAAAGAATGAGGAAGAAGAAATATGAGTAATAAAAATTATAAATATGATGGAACAGATACTTTCCCTAAAAAAATAAGAACATCAGATGGTTATATTTTAACAAAAGTAAATGATGGAATATATGAAAATAATTTTTTACCACAATATAGATATAAAAGAGGAGAGGTTACTCTGATTCCTGATGTAGAAAAATATGAAGTTATAATTGAAAAGAATGAATATAGATTTTATATCTATGATTGGATACTAGGACAACAGTTAATAACCATAGACACGGATAAGAAAAAAAGTAAAATAGATGGCTTTAATATATATGGTCAATGCTATTCATTGGGAGATAAATGGAAAAAAATAACTTCAGCTATGATAAAAAGGACTACACAAAGAATTGGCTATCTTTATGACGATTTTATAGAAAAGCATTTTGTAAATCCTAATTACCATTTGTATAAAAAACTATTGTTTAAATCAAATGACTATAACGAATGTATAAAATTTTTAGCTGATTATGGAGCTGAAAATCTTAATAATAGTATATATAAGGGCGAAGAATATGACAAAATATATAAAGAATATTATAAATCCTATTTGGATATTCCAGAAAACAAAATTGGAGAGATACTAAAAGATGGAACTGTAAGAAAAGAGTATTTTCAAGAAGGGCATATATATAAAAATATTTGTAATTTTTATAGACAAGATGGAATTTGTTACATTGCAGAAGGACAAGCAGATAAAATAGATAAAAATAGCAAACTAGGAGAAGACTATGAAACATATCAAACAATATATGAAAAAGTAAAAGAAGCTTATGAAAAAGCAGGAATCAATGAAAAGAAATACAAGCTTAAAGATTTTGTAGCAACAATATTTAATGATTTGAATTGGCAATCAGTTGAAGCTTTAACAATGGATTCAATTGAAGCATTAGATGATGAATATTTTTTGGATTATGAAGAAGAGCTTGAAAAGGAGTAATAAAATATATTATGAAAAAGGAAAGTATAAAAGAGAAAATAGAAAACTGTTTATTTGTATTAGATTTTGATACACAAAGAATGAGTACAGGTGGAAGGGAATCTTATAATGAATTAAAAAAAATTGTGGTGGATTTATATAATGATAATATTAGAATGATAGATCAAATCAGAAGTTATGGAATAGAAAATGCTAAAAATGAGGAGAAGGAAGAAATATGAGTTACGAAATAGTAAAAAGTGTAGTAATAAAAGATGGAAAGGTTTATACAAGACAAGAAAGTAATAATGTATCTCCAAAAGATTTTTGTAGTTGTGAGAATCCTGGTCTAACTAAACTATTAAAAAATAATGGAACGATTGCAATATATAAATTATTAATAGAATTGAGTTTAGAAGGTTCAGTACATTTTAGTGTATCTGGAAATAAAATTGTAAATCAATTAAATCAAATCTCTAACAGTTTATATAATGATGAAAATTATAAAAAGATAAAAAATAAAGTTGATGAATTAGAGAACAAAATATGGAAATGTGAAGATGAAAAAGAAAAAGACACTATAAGGGAAGAATTAGGTAGTAAAAGGCAAATTTTAGAAACATATATAGATCAGTATGTTAGAAGTTGCTTTAATGAAAAAATAAAAATTCCACAATCAATAAAACAAGAACTAAATAATGTAAAAGAGATGTATGAAGAAGATTTAGAAAATGACGAAGAAGATGTATTTGGTGGAACAGAGGATAGTTATGCTAATGAAATGTTAGGACAACATTTATATGATGTTTTTAATCAAGAAAACATAGAGAAAATTATGGCATTAAACAACAATATGTATACAGTATTAGATATAAATTATAGAAACAAGAGTTATGAAGAAATACGAGATCAAATAACAGATAAATTAATAGAAAAGACAACTTATAATATTGATAATTTAGGTAGTTTTATAGAGGTAATAGAAGATGAAAAAGAGAAAGGAGAAGTTGATGAGCAAGATATTCTTTAAAAGATTATTAGAAGAAACATTAATAGCAAATGAAATGGAAATTTCAGAACAAGAAAAAGAAGAGTTTATAAATAATTGTGAAATTTTGACATCAGATATTTATTTTTACTATAACTTATTATTAAATACAAAAGATAGAGTTGGGATTATATATTTAAAAGAGAAATATCCTAATAATTTTATTGTAAATGGACTATTAGAAAGTCAAATAAAGTATTTTGAGTTAAATAAGAAAGATAATGAAGATTTATATTTCAAATTTTGTGATATATTCATAAGTTTTTATGGATTGGATCATAAAGATGTAAAAGAAAAATTGGAAAATATGACAAAAAGAGAAACTAGAAATAGATTTTGTGAGTGTAATAAAGAACGAATCAAAGAGTATGAAGAAAAATATTCAAATTTAGTAAAAGAATATAAAATGAAAGAGCAAGAGGAAATTACTTTAATATAAAAAGTAACTACAAGCTATTTTTTACGGCTTTCAGAATATTAAAAAATTTGTCGAAAAATAATATACTATAATTATAAAAAAGAAAGGTAGTATGTTATGGAATTAGCAGTAGATTATTTAAGTATTGGAGATAGAATAAGAGAAAGAAGAAAATTTTTAAAATTAAGTCAAGAAAATTTAGCAAATGAAATTGGTGTTTCTGCTTCATTTATATCTGATATTGAAAACGGAAGAAGAAAAATGAGTTTAGAAACAATGATAAAAATATCAATAGCACTAGATACAAGTTTAGATTATTTAGTTTTAGATAATAGAAATAGTCATAAAATAAAAAGTGAAACTAAGCTAGTAGAATTAAAAGGTATGCTAGAAAAAGTAGACATTGAAGCAGGAGAATTATTTTTAGATTTAACATTAAATTCTGCAAAGTTTTTAGCAAATAGATAAATAGTATACATAACCTTTTGCAAAAACGTTGCAAAATACTGCAGTATACATTCAGTTTTTAATGTGTTAATATTATATCATAGACAAATTGGAGAAAGAAGATTTTATTTCTTTCTCTATTTTTTGTTGCAAAAAAAGTAGGAGGTTTTAATATGAGTATTAAAGTTAAGTCATTAGGACTTGTAAAAAATGAAGAAATCGAAATAAAGGCAATAGCTTCTTTAGAAGCAGATGGAATAAGAATTGATGGAATCAAAATAAACGAAAGTCAAAATGGTAATTTATATTTACAATTTCCAGAAAGAAAATTTAAAAAGAAAGATAGTGAAGAATTAATTACTACTAAATTAATGTTTGCAGATAATGAAGTATTTAAGAAGATTAGTGAAACATTAATTAAAGCTTATCAAGATAAGAAAGAAAAAGGAGAATTTGAAATACAAGAAATAGAAACTTCAAAACAAGGAGTATCAATATCACAAGCTAATCCATTACAAGATCAAAGTAAAAAAACAAAAGCAATGGTTAGTATAGATGTAAACGGAATCCACTTAAAAGATATAAGATTAAATGAAAATAATCAAGGGAATTTATATTTGCAATTTCCTAATAAAAAAACAAAAGAAGAAGAATATAAGGATATGTTTTATCCAACTAATACAGATCTTAGAAAGCAATTAACAGATGAAGCTATTAATATTTATCAAGAAAAATTGATGGCAAAGGAATTTGATGAATCAGCAAAAGCTCAAGAAATGGACGAGGGAGAACGAGAATAATGACTAATTCTACAAAAATAAAAAATGCAATTGACTTCACAACTACAAGTTTTGGAAATGTAGATAAAATAATAGAGGAAGGACAATAGATGAAAAAAGAAATAAACATAGTAGTACAGATATATCCAAAAGAAAAAGTAGTATATATGGCAGAGGAATCATCATCAGGAGCGAGTTATAAATTTGATAATATAAATGATTTAACTGAAAGTATAAGTTTTTATTTGAATAATTATTATAAAAATGAAATTGAAGGAACTAAAGAGGATATTGAACAACAAGAAGTATAAAAAGAATAAAGAGAGGAATAGAGATTTATGAGAAGATTAGAATTATTACAAAGTCCTTTTTATAAGCAAAAATTTAAAAATATATATCAGTTACTTTTTAAAGCTGATTTAGAAGATATTACGGATTGTTCATATTGGCATATAAAAAATCCTAGCATAGTTGAAAAAAATCAACCATTATGGATTATTGTAGAAAGCAAAATTATAAACAAAAGGATATGGATTACTAAAAATTGTGGAGAACTTAAAATAACAACTGCTAGACTAGATTTAGATATAGATAGTAGAGAATATCACGAAAGTTATGAAAGAAAAAAATTTAAAAATCAGAGTGAAATGAGTAGTTATTTAGAACAATTATTAGAACCTTGCATTAAAGGATATGAACAAGAATTAAAAGAGTGGGAAATGGAAGAGGAAAGAGAATAATTTATATGATTATAAATTGAGATATAAAGGAAGAAAATTAGATGAATAATGATATAAAAATATCAAGAGTGATAGAAGATAAAGAACTATTAAGAGAATTGAAAATAAGTGAAAAAGATGTATTTAAAGCAATAAAATGTGGAATAGAACAAATAGATGAATTACAAAAAATAATAGATGAAGAAAAGGAAAAAGGAACAAGTTTTCAAGAATTAAGCCACAAATTAAAAGGGCAAAATGAAAATTTTAATAAAGATGGAATCTATTCACACAATTATTTTGATTTAAACTATGAATCATTATTAGTAACTATATACCAAAATACACAAGAGAATAGATTTGAAGTTGATAAAAGTGATGTATATATTTATCCAGATAATATTAGTAAAGTTTCAACAGAGGAATTGTTTGTTTTAGATTTAAGAAAGCCAATCAATATAGAGAAGTTTCAAGAATATATTACTGAAGATATAGAAAAAGTATTATTAAAGAACTATTATTCTGATATTAAAGATATAAGTAATATATACATAATTGCTTATGCTTTAAATACTAAAAGTAATTTTGCAAACAAATATATAAGAAAAGGAAAACTAACAGAAGAAAATTTTCAAAAAGTATTTAAAGAAGGAAAAGATATATTTAACACAAAAGAATGTTCAGAGTTTAAAATAGCAATGTTTAATGGAGAAAATAATCAATTTATATGTGAATATTCTTTTGATGGTTACAATTTTGAAAAACAAATTAGCAATAATATATTTGAAGCACCTAAATTAGTAAGCTGTTTAACAGATAATGAATTATTAAATAAGAGAAGGAATAAGGAAAAATTTTGCACTAAACAAATAATAGATAAATGTTTATTAAATGATTATAAAAGTATAAATGAAATACCAGATATAGAAATCCATACAAAGATTAGTTCTAATAAATATATACAAGAAAAAGAAGTGGAATTTGAAGATGGAATTTTAATACAAAATGGAGTTATAAATGCACTAACAACATTAGACGCAGGTCAAATAGAGAAAAATTTTGGATTAAAAGAATTGAATTATGATGAGGATTATTATGACGCTTATTTAGATTATGATAGTAAAAATGATAGTTGTGAAATAACGATTGTAGCTGTTACAGATGATAGTAGGCATTATTATACATATTTACCTAAATCAGAAGAAAAAGAAATGTTAAGAAAATCATTAGAAGAATATGTTAAATCAATTGAAGGAAAAAATTTAAAAGATTTATTTGAAGAAATAGAAGAAATAGAGCAAGAATAAAGACAACACAAAAAATGAACTATAAGGAGATACAAATGGAGAAAGATATTAAAGAACAAATTAATATAATTAATGCAAAAGAAGATATAAAAAAATTAGATCTGCTATATAGAAAAATATTAGATACTGATTTTAGTAATGAAAAATCAATTAGTTTAAAAGAGGATATTGCAAGTCAAATAGATAGAAAAATAGTTGAACTAATGAAAGAATATCATATATCCAATGAAGAATATTCAGAATTAATCTTTGAAAATAGAGATTATAAAAAAATAGAGAAAAGAACACAGCAAATGGCAGAAGATAGATACAATATGATATGGGAAAATTGCTCTTCAAAAGAAATTGTAGATATATTAAGAAACAGCTATTCTTATACTGATGAAGAAATAATAGAAGAATTTGTTGATGAAGAAGTTCGAGAAGAAATAGAAAACTATTTATTAGAATTAACAGAAAGAGAAGAAGCTCCTAAAAATGTAATGTTAGATAATGGATATACTTTCGTATTTGAAAATGGATATTATTTTTCTAAAATGAAAGAGATTTGTGAATATAGTCAAGATTTTGCAAGGATTCCAAATGGAAAAGAATTTGCAATTATCACTAATGCAGAAGTTACTAAAGAAGCTTTTTTAGTAAAGTGCGATCATAATATAGAAATTGTATTTAATTTTCTAAATCAAAATTCAAACGAAATGGAAACCTACAAAACTAATGTATTTAATATGAACAAAATCAATTCTAAAGAAGAATTAATAGAAAAAATGAAAGAAAATTTAGAAAAATTTGAAAAAGAATACAATAAATTAGAACAAGACGAAGAAAATATGGAGGTTGAATAACCAGGAGGAGTAAATGG
This sequence comes from uncultured Clostridia bacterium, assembly GCA_948528155.1. Classification (GTDB taxonomy): domain Bacteria; phylum Bacillota; class Clostridia; order TANB77; family CAG-508; genus CAG-269. The sequence goes on from CAOSZT010000002.1 coordinate 30,505, forward strand.
GATCTGATTATATAAAAAATTTAAGAATAGATATAAAAAATAATATGATGACTGCAGATATTGCAGATATGAAAAGCTATCCTATTACTTTTGATAATGTAGAACTTTATAAGAAGAAAGAAAGCTTTGAAGAAAAATATAGTGCGTTAATATTTGATATTGTTTCAGGTATGCTACATTTTACAAATAGCTCTCACAAACTTGCTAAGTTAGGTTTTGGAGAAAAAACAGCTGTTGAACTTAAAAATTACTATGATGATTATAGAGTATTAGGTTCAATCGGTGTTTATAAAAAATACGAGAATAAAATAAATCAGATATTAAATAATGGAATTGAGGGAAGAAAGCTTGAAATTATTCCATCAGAAGTGGAACTACACTATAAAATGGAAACTTTACCTAACAGGAGTTTTAAAGATATAAGCAAATTATTTTATTCCCTTGAATCAATTACAGAGAATAATAGTCTATCAATTAGAGAAAAGAAACATTTGTATGAAGAAATGATAAATAAAGAATTAAGTGAAGAAGATAGGAAAAAACCTTTATTTATTCAGTATAACAAAGATAATCCAGACATAATTGTTTCTGTATATCCAATTATAAAAAAGAATACATACAAAGATGATGTATTTTTAACCTATTATTTTGATATTAAAAACTTGAAAACTAATTATGAAAAAATTTATGACGATATTGGAATGATGATTAGTTATATTTTAGATGATGAATTAATGACTAAACAGGTTTTGCACGGAATGGAGCAACAATTTATAGAAGATGAAAGAAAAGAAAAAAATAAATATATTGAGGAAGAAAATTGTGAATTACTTTAAAACAGGAGGAAACAAATATGGATTTACATTATGAAATTGAAAAATATGACTTTACATTAGAAGAAAATTTACAACAATGGGAAACAATAAAAAAATTAAAACCAAAAGAAATGAATGAGTTAATATTCCAAAATATGATACAACAAGCAAGATTAGATAACAAGATGATAAGTAGTTTTGACAACAATAATGTATTACAATGTAAAAATTTAATATATATGGGAGCAAATAAACAATATTTATATGATTATGTTTCTGGAATTGGTGGTCGTAAATTAACAATGGTACAAGGTTGGTTACTAGAAGATTTGCATAATATACGAAAAGAAAAGCATTACCCATATGTATATGATAGGGAAATTTCGGATATAAGAATTATTAATAAAAATGAATATAAAACATTACTTGATAAATTTGAGAAAAAGGAAGAATTTTCGTTTGATGAAAAAGATTGTTTCTTATTAGAAGAATATGAAGATGGTAGAAAAATGTATATTGCAATAGATAATTCTACAAGCAATATGTGGGTAGAAGAATTTTTAGAAAAAGAAACAGCTGAAAGATATTTAAAAGGAGAAAATATTGATAAATTAAGAGAAGAAATGATTTCAGAAGATAAAGCTTCAGAAACAGAAGAAATAGGAGAGCAAGAATAAATGAAGATAGATATAAAATTAGGGGATTGCATAAAATTAATGAATGATATTGAAGATAGTTCAATTGATTTAATTTTATGCGATTTGCCTTTTCAAAAGACAAAAAATGAATGGGATAAGATAATACCTTATGAAGAACTTTGGAAGCAATATAATCGAATTATAAAGGAAAATGGAGCTATCGTTTTATTTAGTCAAGGATCTTTCTATATTGATTTAGTAAATAGCAATAGAAAGTATTTTAGATATGATTTAATTTGGGATAAACAACTAACAACAGGATTTTTAAATAGTAATAAACAACCATTACGAAAACACGAACAGATTGCAATATTTTACAAAAAACAACCTACATATAATCCTATCTTTAGAGAAGGTAAGCCATTGCATAGCAAAGGTATATCTTATAAAACAGCTAATATAAAAAATAATAATTATGGAAAATTTGATATGTTAGATGATTATAGACAAGGAAGTACAAAGAAATATCCTACATCTATAATATCAATACAAAAAGTACACCCTTCTAAAACAATACACCCTACTGAAAAACCACTTGAATTAATTCAATACTTAGTAGAAACATATACTAATCCAGGAGAAAAAGTTTTAGATAATTGTATGGGATCTGGAACAACAGCAATAGCCTGTTTAAATTGTGCAAGAAATTTCATTGGAATTGAAATAAATGAAAACTACTATAACCTAGCAAGTGAGAGAATATATAAAACAATTTTTAAGGAGAAAAGAAATGATTGAAATTATAGAAAAAGAATCTTTTAGAATTGAAGAAGCTATTACTTATCCTTTTGTAATAACACCTGTTGTAATGATAAAAGATGGAAGGGAAATATATATAAGAAATAAAAGATATGGAGATAAAGAGTATGAAAGAACAATGAATATACTAAAAATTAGTGATGGAAAATATACAGTTATGTATGGTCTATATGATGATCCATTTGATATGCTTCAAGATATAGCACAAACAAAGAAAGTAATAAAAAAAGATTTTAAAGAAATATTTGATATTAGTGAATCAGATGGAGATTTTACAGATTTTGTAGGAAGTACATATCCTCTTTATTCAATTTTTAATTATAGAATTTATGATAATGTGCTATTACAAGATATAAAGGGAATTGTAGAACTGATAAATAGAAAGGAATGGAATATGGCAAAATCTGAAATTGAAGATAAAAGAAGTAAATATAAAGAAATAATTAAAAATAGAGAAGATAATACCTTAGGATTAGATTTTTATAAATTTTATGAATTAATTGATAAACAATTGGAAGGTGTAAAACAGAGTTCTAACTATAAAATTTTTAAAAAAGATGTTGAAATATTAAAAGATGCTAATACTGGTACAGGCTTATCTTCTATTACAGCAAATAAGTGGTTAAAACATATATGTAATTTAAGTGAAGTTGAACTTAAAGAATATGTAGATAATTATAAACAAGGACTGCTAGATCCATATTTTTATGAAAAACAAAATCAATCTCTTGAGGAAATGGAGAATGAAGAAATAGAACAATAAAAGTTATAAAATGTATTAGTTGGAGGTATAAATGATTGATTTTATTGAGAAAGAACCTTTTGAAACTTATGATAGTTGGAATGATTGTAAAAGTTTACTGTACCCTAATGTAATGGTAAAAGATGGGAAAGAATATTTTATTAAGAATAGACGAGAAACAGACTACGATTTTGATGTTATTAGAGGCGTTTCAAAATTAATAGATCAACTAAAAGAAAATAATGGTATTTATGCTACGTTTTATGGTTGTAATATACAAATTACAGATTTTCTTAATCTCATAATAGAACATCATTATTCTTTTTGTAAAGATAAAGTATTTGATGAAAATAGAGAAGGAAATTTTATAGATTTTCACGGAAATCTTAATGAAATATCATCAGTATTTATGTATAGAATGTATGATAGTCAATTAATAGAAGAAATAAAAGAAATTGTGGAACTTATTAATAATAAAGAATGGGAAAAAGCAGAAAGTAAAATTCAGATAATAGAAGAGTGTTATAAACAAATAGAACAAGAAGAAGGAGAAGAAATGGAACAATAAAGTAGTATAAAGAAGGTAATTGTATGGAAGATAAAGATAAAAGAAATCAAGAACTTTTTATAGTAGGACAGGCTTTTTTACATACAGGAATAAGAGAAGTCGAAGATATTTTAGAAAGATACATAACAACAGCTACATATTATAACGATTCTTATACAGTTAGTTTATTAAAAAAAGCACAACAAGATATATCAAAAATTAAAGATACAATGGATAAAGATAGAGAAGAAGCTTTAAAACAAAAAGAACCTCATATATTTGTATATTCAGGAAAAATTATAAAAGTGTATGATACAACAACTAAATGTGAATTTTGTGTAAAAAAAGATTATATAAATGACGAATTAGTTGAAATACAGGGGATATGCTTAGAATTTGAAAAAAGTCAAATTACAGAAATCGATCAAGAACAATGTCAAATGGTAGAAGAAGTATATTGCGAAAGTGATAATAAATTATACCAATTGGCAATTAAGGAATTTAACAATAGAGATTATGGAAAAGTATTATATGAAAATATCAAGAATAGCTTTCTAGTTCTAAAAAAAGAGGAAGTTTTAGAAAGATAATTATATTTTATTATTTGGGAGGAAATAACAATGAAAGAAATAAATCAAGAAATAGTGAATAAAGGTAAAAATGCTGTTCAAAAATTACTAAAAGATATATTTAAGAATTATGATACAACAGTAAAATCACGTTTAGATAGAATAGAATATAAAAAATCAATTTACAATAGTAAAGCGTGGTTAGAGAAAGAAATTGATAATTTAGGTTATTCAGATTTATTAAGTTGTATGCTTGATATAGAAGATGAATTTGAAGGTATAAAAGATTTTATTGATGAAAAACTAAATCAAATAGATATATTTAAACAGCAATATATGGATATACAGGAAGATAAAACGGAAGAGGAAGAGGAAGAAGAAAGATAATTAAACAATTATTTTATTTCTAATTAATAGAACAATACAAAATTTGATTGCTAGACTAAAAGTTATTTTTATGATAAGATAAATAAAAAGGAATAGGAGCAATAAAATGGCAAAGTATGTTGTTAATGATGATATTAAAAATCAGATTTTAGATTTATATTTCAATAAAAATGAAACTATGAAAAAAATAAGTGAAACAGTAGGTATAACTAGAAATACTATTAGTAACATCTTGCACCAGGATAATAGATTCTTTATCAAAAGAAAAATAATAAAAGAAGAAAGATTAAAAAAGCCACAAAGAAGGAAGTTGATTTTTAATAAAAATGGTCAAACGTATAATATAAAGATTAGTTTGCCTTATGATTACATAGAAAAACTAGGATTTAATATTAGTAATAGAATTGCAAACGTAGAATTAGATGAAAAAAATGATCAAATCATTATATATAAAGAAAAGTAAAAAGGAATTTTATACTTGAAAATACTGCAGTTTATATTTCTTAAAATTTTTGAGAAATATAAACTATTTTTTTATTGAAAGATATACTAAAAAATAAATGTATGATATAATACAAGTGATATTAGTTATAAAAAAGAGGGAGAAAGAAATGAAGTTTGATAAAAAGGAAGTAAATTTATTACAAGAAGCAGGAGCTAATGCTGAAGAAGGAAAGGAATATACAGAAGAAGAGTTAAAAGTATTTGGGAATGAAGTTATATCATATATTATGAACCATAGTAAAAATGAAATTTCAAAGGTAAGAAATAAGTATAATGTATTATTGCAAAAAATAGATTAGAAAAACATAAAACAAGTGGTAGAAAAAATAAAATAGTAAGTTATAGAGGAGGAAAAATGTAATATTTAAAAAGTGAAGATGGAATGATGGTAAAAAATGAATCTATTGCTATAATTAATGTAGTTAGAGAATTTGCGATTGATGATACATTTTCTAATTTTTAAAAGAAGAAGGCAAGGATAATCATTAAACTTTTGTAGAAAATATAAGTGATGTAGGAAAAATTAATAAAGTATTTTATAAAGAAGATTAGAATTAATCTTCTTTATATTTGTAACTTTTTCCATTTTTATTGTTAAATATGGAAAAAAATGTTAAAATTAAAAGAAAGAGGACAATATGTTATAAAAAATATCGAAAAAAGTTAAATGAGTAGATAACTAAATTTTAAAGTAATCATATTTTTTTTGATGTTTTACTACTACAAATAGGAGTATATATAATATTATAAAGAAGACAGATATAAATAGTTACGAAGGAGAAAATGAAAAATGATAAATGAATATGATATGTTATTAAAAGAAACAAATATCAATACGCAATTAAACAATTTAAAAAAACAAAGAAAAATTGAAAAGTTAAGAAGAGTACCATTAAAAGATTGGAGTAAAGAAGAACTATTAGAATTAATAATAGACTATAATTTATATATTTCAAATGAAATAAATTCGGCAAGAAATTTATATGCTTTACAAGGAAGTTATAACGATCTGTATGAATTTATAGTAGATAGGATTTATGAAAAAAGAGCCATAAAGGAATTTGAAGAAATGAAAAAGGAATGAAAATAATAAAGGTAAATATAATATTGCTATTTTTTTGTATTTTACATAATTTTTTGCAAAAACCTTGCAAAATCCTGCAGTATACTTTTTGATTTTTCTATGGTACAGTATTATTAAATACCAAAAACCTTAAAACAAAACCTTAAAAACTCATTTTACTTAAATTTAACCAGATGGAGGAAAATGAGTTTATGAATGAAAAACTAATTTATACAGTTCAAGAAGTAGCAAAAATATTACATTCTAGTCCAAATTACATATATTCACTAATAGAAAAAGGATATTTACCTGCAATAAAATTAAGTAGTATAAAAATCTTAAAATCTACCCTTGAAAAGTTTTTAATTGAAAATGAAGGAAATGACTTGTCGGATATTAACAATATAAGAAAAATAAAAACAGAAAAAGAGGAAAAAAACTAAAATAATGGGGCAATTAAATATAAAAAAAAGGGGAAAGGTTTATCAATATCAATTTGAAATTGCACGAGTTAATGGTAAAAGAAAATATATTAATAAATCTGGCTTTAAGACAAAAGCAGAAGCAATAGAAGAAGGAAATAAAGCATATACTGAATACTTAAATGCAGGTGTTCCATTTAAAGAATGTTCAATTTCATACAGTGATTATTTAGATTATTGGCTAGAAAATTATTGTAAAACAAATCTAAAATACAATACAATTCAAGCATACAAAACGCTTATAAATAAATACATTAAACCTAAATTAGGAATGTATAGATTGTCTACTATAACAAGTGTTACTTTAAATTCTTTTATTATTGAACTATGTAACCAATACGATTTTTCAAGATCTTATTTTGGAAACATATTAAAAGTTGTAAAAGGCTCTTTTAGAGAAGCTTGTAATTTATATGGATTCTTGAAATACAATCCTGCTATAACATTAAGGTTACCAAAATTAGACAAAATTGAAGAAGAAGTAAAACATTTATATACACAAAAAGAAATTGATAACATTCTAAAAAGATTTTCTAAAAATGATACATTTACTTGTGCTTTTTTGACTTCTTGTTTTACAGGAATGAGAACAGGAGAAGTATGTGCTTTAACCTGGAATGATATTGACCTAAAAAATGGAATTATTAGTGTAAAGCATAATGTTTATGATAAGCCTAAAGATGAAAATGGAAGATGGTATATTGGGAGTACAAAAACGCCTACTGGAACAAGACATATATATGTATGTCAAACTTTATTAAATGCTCTGAAAAATTATAAGAAAAAGCAATCATATTTGAAACAGGTATATGGAAGTGCATATAAATATTATCATTTAGAAGATGTTAAAAATGAATATGGTAAAGTGGTAGAACAAAGGATTGTAAAAAATAAAGAAAATGTTTTAACATTTGATACAATAAATTTAGTCTTTACAAGAGAAGATGGTTCTTATGTAGGTACAGATTTAACTAAATACCCTTTTAAAATTATCCACGAGGAATTAGGAATAAAAAAATGTAGATTTTATGATTTAAGAGGTAGTTATGCAACTAAAATTTTAACAAATGGTGTTGAGATTAGAGATGTTGCTGATATTTTAGGACACAGGAATATAGAAACAACAGAAAATTATTATATTTCAAGTACAGAAGATTCAAGAAAAAGAGCTAATAAAGTATTTGAGGAAATTACACACTCAAATATAATTAATGAAATAATAAAATATCAAGTATAAAGGAATTTTTTTATTCCTTTATTTTTTATTGACCTTTAAAAAAATATATTATATAATATGGCTAATACATTACAAAACAATGTATTTAAAGGTTAGTTTTTATTATAGTATAAAATGAAA
>CAOSZT010000003.1:0-11657 GCA_948528155.1 uncultured Clostridia bacterium
ACAAAATATAGATGATTTTTTATTTCTAAAATTATTGTCAAATGGAAATTCAAGTAAAATAAATAATAAAGAAAATAATAGTCAAATTCAAAGTGATAAAATATATAAATTTAAAGTAAGTTATAAAAATTTAGATTTTAAAACTATTAATTTATCTAAAACAGTTAATCAAGAAACTTTATTATATGAAAAAATAGCGCCAGGAACAAGTGGTAGTTTTAATATATTATTATATTCAGATATGGCTTTAAGATATAAAATAAAATTTGATAGTATAAATAGAAAACCACAAAATTTAAGATTTAAAGCATTAAAAGATAATAATGTATTATGTGAAGCAAATACATTGGAAGAATTGGAAAAAGATTTGAGTGGGAATATTGATAAAAATCAAATTATAGATATTACAATAAATTGGTATTGGGATTTTGAAAATTTAGATAATAAACAGGCTACAGATATGCAAGATACAAAAGATTCAGAAAATATAAAAAAGTATGAATTTAGTATATATACATTTGGAGAATAATATGGAGGTGATAATATTAAAAATAGTTGTTTAATTAAGATATTGCTTATTTTATTAATTAGTATTTTGGTAATATTAATTAATAAAATAATATATGCAAAATACATATTTCAAAATGAATTTTATATTGCTGATCTTAATATTGATAGGACAAAGCCTAAAATAGAGTTGTTGAATATAACAAATACAAATAAGGGTTATGAGAATTATGCTAATAAAAATCATATAATAACAATCAATTTTAAGATTGTTGAAGAAAATTTGAAAAGTGTATTTTGTGATAAAGAACATATAAAAATAAAAATTGATGGTGTTTATTCAGATTTTGATGGTATAGAAATTAATAATTTAAAAGAAAATATGTATGAATTAAAATTAAAGAATATAGAATCAAGTGGTAAACTAAATGTTGAATTTATAGAAGGTGTGGCTGTTGATAAAGGAGGTTTAAAAAGTGATAAAGTAGAATTTGATACAAATATAATTATTGATAATATAGTTCCAAATGGAAATTTTTTAGAAAATAAAATGTTTGATGGTAAAGTTAGTGGTGTTATAAATTTAAGTGAGAAAATAAGAAATATTGAAGGTTGGAGTTTTTCAGAAGATATGTTGAAATTAGATAAAGAATTTACTAATAATATTTCTTATAATTTGCCCATTGAAGATTATGCTGGGAATAAAAGTTTTGTAGAAGTAAATATAACACAAGCTTCATTTATAAATTTAGTTTTTGCTTCTCATAATTCAAATGTAGGTTGGACTTATGGGCATGGAAATTATGATATTGCAGGTAGCAAGGCTGTTAGTATAAATCCTGTATTGAAAACAGAGGCTATTGCTTTTAATGTTAGTGGAAATATAGATACTGATTTTTTACAAGCAAAGGCATTTGTTCATACATATTGGGGTGAAGGAAGTTTGGCAAAATGTCATACTTCTGGTTTGTTGTATAATTATGGATATAATCCTAATAATGGAACATATAAAACTATGATATCTGAAGATTTGGTTGTATTAGGTGGTAAAAAATATTTTCAGTTTGGTGGTAGTGGAATAAATGCTACTGGAAGTACAGATATAAATGGAAATAGACCAATTCCAAATAATATTGCTAATTTGCATAATTATGGAATTTCTGGAGTGGCTTTGAATTTAAAAGATTATTCTAAATATGCTATTGTGTATCAAATTTTGGTAGATAAGGTTGGTTGGATAAATGCTTGCTCAAATGGAGAGGTTTGTATGTATAATGAACAATGTGCTATGTCTGCATTTAGGATTGCTTTAGTTCCTAAAAGTGAGAAACAGTATGTTTTAGATAGTTGGAATAAAGATGTAGGAACATTTAAAGTTAATAGATAGTAATATTTTTTTAATATGATAAATTTCCCTGATTTTTGTTGAGATATGTTATAAATTGTGGTAAAATACAAGAAAATAATTTTTATAGATAAAGTAAAGGATTAAAGAAATGAAAGAACAAGAATTTATTTTAAAAAATCAAAATTCATTTGAATTAAAAGATATATTTGATTGTGGTCAATGTTTTAGATGGAATGAGCAACCAGACAAAAGTTATACAGGAGTAATAAAAAATGCAATTATTAATGTAAAAAAAGAAAATAATGATATAATATTTACAGGAAAATCTGAAGAAAATATGAGAGATATAATAGAATACTATTTTGACTTAAACACAGATTATGAAAAAATAAAGCAAAAATTATCACAAATAGATGAATACCTAAAAAAAAGTATAGAATATGGAGAAGGAATAAGAATATTAAATCAAGACCTTTGGGAGACAATAATATCTTTTATAATATCAGCCAATAATAATATTCCAAGAATAAAAGGTATAATAGAAAGACTATCTCAAAAATATGGAAATGAAATTGAATGGAAAGGAGAAAAATATTACACTTTTCCAACACCAGAACAATTAAAAGATGTAACTGTTGAACAATATAGAAGTTTAGGTTTAGGTTTTAGAGATGTGAGATTATATGAAACAACAAAAATGATATTAAATAAGGAGGTAGATTTAGAACAGTTACATAAAAATCTAGATACTCAAGAGGTAAGAAATGAACTATTAAAACTTTCTGGTGTAGGTCCAAAGGTTGCAGATTGTATTCTTTTATTTTCAGATTTAAAGAGATTTGATGTATTTCCTATTGATGTATGGGTTAGAAGAGTTATGAATGATTTATATATTAAAGATGATGATGAAACAAAAGTTAGTAAAACAAAAATTGAAAAAATAGCAGAAGAAAAGTTTGGTAATTTAAAAGGATTGGCACAACAGTATTTGTTTTATTGGAGAAGGGAAAACTAATTCGAAATGAAATAGAAAATTGTTTTAATAATTATAAATTCAAATGTAATAGCTTAAAAAATAATAAATATTCTTAACTGATATTTAGTTACATTTTGAAGTAAAAACTTAATATTTTAATGAAACAAAGAAAATATAAAACTGATATGAGTAATAAAAAGCTATTCGCAAGGAGTACAAGAAATGGGATTAAGAATAATATATGGAAAATCAGGTTGTGGAAAAAGTGAAATTTGTTTTACAGAAATTTCAAAATTGCTAAAAAAAGAAGAAAAGATTTATATAATAACACCAGAGCAGTTTTCTTTTACTGCTGAAAAAAAGCTGATGGAAGCAATAACTTCAAAGGCTGTAATAAATGCAGAAGTAATAACATTAAGTAGAATGGCATATAGAGTGATGCAGGAAGTTGGAGGAGGTATAAAAACAAAATTAACAAAGTGTGGAAAGGCAATGTTAATTTACTCAATTTTAAATGAGAATAAAAAGCAACTAAAATTTTTAAGTAAATCAGATGAAAATATTGATTTGGCAATGGTAGCAATGACTGAGTTTAAAAAGCATGGAGTGAAGCCAGAACAATTGCAAGAGATATTGCAAAAAGTAGATGATGAATATTTAAGAACAAAATTAAATGATATGTATATAATATATCATAATTTTTGGAAAAAACTTGATGATCAATATATAGAAGATACTGATTTATTAACAATGTTAAGTGATAACATAGAGAATACAGATATTGTGAAAGATAGTTTAATATATATTGATGAATTTTCAGGTTTTACATATCAAGAATATGAAATACTGAAAAAGTTTATAAAATTAGCAAAGCAAGTAACACTTACAGTATGTACAGATAATTTAGAAGCAAGTGTAAATCCAGATACAGATATATTTTATTCAAATAAAATTACTGTAAGCAAAATATTAAATTTAGTGAAAAATGAAAATTTAGAATTAGAAACACCAATATTTTTAGGTGAAACACCACGTTTTAAAACAGAAGAATTACAATATTTAGAACAAAATTTATTTAATAATAGAAGTACAAAATTTATTAAAGAAGTACAAAACATAAATTTGTTTTTAGCTAAAAATCAATATTCAGAAGTTGAAAATGTTGCAAAAGAAATAGTTAAAGCTGTTCGAGACAAAAATTTGAGATATAGAGATATTTCAGTAATTACAAAAAATATTGATACATATTCTAGCTTAGTAAGAAGTATTTTTGCTGAATATGAAATTCCTGTTTTTATAGATGAGAAAAGAGATCTAAATCAAAATGCTATTGTTAAATATCTACTTTCAATATTAGAAATTTTTAGTAATAATTTTTCAAAAGAAGCTGTTTGTAATTATTTAAAAATGCCTTTTTCAGAGATTGAAGAAGATGATATTTTTAAATTAGAAAATTATTGTACAAAATGGGGAATAAAGCAAAATAAGTGGAAAAAAGATTTTATATATGGGATAAATGAGGAAACAAAAGAACAGATTTTATATTTAGATAATCTGAGAAAACAAATAATAAATCCACTTTTAGAATTAAAAGGAAAATGTGCAAATGTAAAAGAAACAACAAAGGCAATTTATGAATTTATGCAAAGTCAAAAAATAGAAGAAAAAATAAATATAAAAGTAAAAGAATTAGAAAAAATTGGACAAGTGGACTTGGCAAATGAATATATAGCAAGTTACAAAATCATATTAAATATATTTGATGAGCTAGTGTTAATTTTTGGAAATGAGAAATTAAGTATTGATAAATATATACAGATAATGAAAACAGGTTTAAAAAATAGTGAACTTGGAAAAATTCCAGGAACACAGGATCAGGTAATTGTTGGAGATGTTGATAGGTCAAGAAGCCATAAAGTTGATACAATTTTTATAATTGGTTTAAATGATGGAAATTTTCCAAGTATAAATAAAGCTGAAGGTTTTTTTGGAGATAAAGACAGAGAAATATTAAAAAATGATGGTATTGAACTTGCGAATGGTACAATAGAAAATTTATATGAAGAAAATTTTAATATTTATAAGGCTTTTACAACAGCAGAAAAGAGTCTATATTTGTCATATTCTTCTTCAGAAACAGAGGGAAAGGCTCTTAGACCTTCTATGATTGTGAATAAAATTAAGAAGATTTTTCCAAAATTAAAAGAAAAGAGTGATGTAATAAATAAAAATTATGAAATTACAAATAAAATGATGACATATCAAGAATTATTAGAAAATATTTCAGATATAAAAGAAAATAAAGAAATAGATTATATATGGTATGTAATATATCAATATTACAAAAATCAAAAGGATTGGAATATAAGACTACAAAAAGATCTAAAAGCAATAGATTATACTAATATTCCTGAAAATATAAAAAAGGAAATTATCGAAAAATTATATGGAAATACATTAAATACAAGTGTATCAAAACTAGAAAAATTTGCACAATGCCCATTTTCATATTATTTACAATATGGTTTAAGATTAAAGGAAAAAGAAGAACTTAAAGTACAAACTTTTGATACAGGTTCATTTATGCATGAAACAATAGATGAGTTTTTTAAGAGTATAAAAAAAGAAAATATTAATTTAGCAGAATTAGTAACAGATGAAGAGAAAATACAAGAATTAGTAAATATAGTTATTAAAGAAAAACTTGATATGGGTAAAAAATATACATTTGTTGCAACACCTAAATATACTGTTTTAGTAAAAAGATTACAAAGAATTGTTGCAAAAGCATTAAAATATATAATTGAAGGTCTTGTATATAGTGAATTTAATATAGAAGGTACAGAAATAGAATTTGGAAAAAATGGAAAATATAAACCAATATTAATACAATTAGAAGATGGTAAAAAGGTTGAAATTATAGGGAAAATTGATAGAGTAGATACAGCAGAATCAGAAGAAGGAAAATATTTAAGGATAATTGATTATAAATCATCAGCAAAGAACATAGATCTAAACGAAGTATATGCAGGTCTTCAAATACAATTATTAACATATATGGATGCAGTATGTAAAGAAGAAGATTTATTGCCAGCAGGTGTACTATATTTTAGTCTTTTAGAACAAATGATAAAAACAGATAAAAAAATATCGCAAGAAAAGATTGAAGAAGAGCTTAGAAAACAATTTAAGATGAAAGGATTAATTTTAGCAGATGTTAAAATTATAAAATTGCATGATAAAAATTTAGATACTGGAACATCTACATTAATACCTGCTACTATTAATACATCAGGTGGTATTTCAGAAAGTAAGACAAATGGAGTCGATAAACAAGAGTTTAAAATTTTGCAAGATTATATTTATAAAACTATAAAGCAGATTTCTAAAGAAATTTTAAGTGGTAATATTGCTTTAAAACCATATAATAAGAAGGGAAAAACTCCATGTGAATATTGTTCATATAGATCTATTTGTGGATTTAATCCCAGATTTGGAGGGAATTGTTATAATTATGTTGAAAAAATGTCTAAAGATGATATAATTAGGAAAATGCAAGAATAAGAAGTGTAATGTGGAGGTTTATATTGAGAGATTTGAGTAATGAAAATGTTATACATATGAATAAAAATGGAGTTCAATATTTACAGTTTAGAAGATTATTAGAATATAAAAATATAATTGAACATGTATATCCACTAGGATTAAATTTTGACTTTAGAGCTGATAAAGTAAATAAAGAGAATTTAACAAAAGAACAAGAAGAAAAGGAATTACAAAGTTATAAAAAGATATGTAAAACATTGGAAATTAACTATCAAAATATAATTAGAGGAAATCAAGAACATACAGACAATATACAAATTGTAAATGAAAAAATTAACAAAAATAATGTAGATATAAATATAGAAAAATATAATAATACAGATGGATTAGTTACAAATAAAAGAGATTTTATATTATCAACAACAAATGCAGATTGTATTTTAATGATGTTTTTTGATCCAAGAACAAAAACAATAGCAAATATACATTCAGGGTGGAAAGGAACAGTTCAAAGAATATCAACAAAAACAGTAAAAAAAATGGAAAGAGAATTTGATTGTAAAACAGAAGATATAATATGTTGCATTTGTCCAAGTATAAGAAAATGTCATTTTGAAGTAGATAAAGATGTTATGGAAATATTTAAGAAACAGTTTCAAGATTTAGGTAGTACAAATTTGGAACATATTATAGAAAAACAAGAAATACAAGAAAAATGGAATATAGATACAGTTTTAATAAATAAAATTATTTTAGAAAGAGTTGGACTAAAAAGAGAAAATATTATAGATAGTGGTATTTGCAGTGTATGTAATTCAGATTTGATACACTCGTATAGAGTAGAAAAACAAGGATATGGAAAATCAACAGCATTAATTACATTGAAATAAGCTATTAAAATTATATTTAAAAAGGAGACCAAAATGATTATACCTCAAAAGTTAAAAAAAGGAGATACAATAGGAGTAATATCACCATCAGATCCAATAATAGGAATAAAAAAAGAGGAACTAAATAGAGCAAGGGAAATTGTTGAAAAAGAAGGATTTAAGGTAAGATATTCAAAAAATCTATTTTCAAATACAAATGGATATAGTAGTACAGCAAAAGAAAAAGCAGAAGATATAAATAAAATGTTTGCAGATGAAGATGTAAAAATGATATGGTGTGCAAAGGGTGGAGCAAATAGTAATTCTATATTTGAATATATAGATTATGAAAATATTAAACAAAATCCAAAGATAATATGTGGATATAGTGATGCAAATTCTTTAATAAATATGATAACTGAAAAAACAGGATTAGTAACATTTTGTGGAACAAATTTTAAAACAATAGCAACAGATGAAACTGATTATAGTTATAAGGAGGCTTTAAAGAGGTTTGTAGATGGAAGTTTGGAAATAGGAAAAAAAGGTGAAGAATATATTACAATAAAAGAAGGAACTGCAGAAGGTTGTTTGATTGGAGGTAATTTGTGGTCAACAAAAGGATTAGTTTCAGGAAAATATTCTATAGATTTTAAGGATAAAATATTATTATTAGAAGAATTTGGACTTGAGTCAGAGCCAGCAATGGTAAGTAATTATTTGTATTATATGAAACAAAATGGAGTATTTGAGCAAATAAAAGGCTTATGGATAGGATATTATAACCATGAAAGCAATATATCACTTGAAAAAATAGTAATGGATACATTAGGAATAGAATACAATTTTCCAATTATAAAATCAAATAATTTCGGACATACAGAAACAAAAACAGTGATACCAATAGGAACAAGAGCATTTATAGATACAACAAAAGATATAAAAATAAAATTAGTAGAAAATTGTGTCCAATAGAGACATTTCTTGAAATAATGTTGTGGAGTAAAGGACAAAATGTTTAAAAGGAAACATAAAGAAAGGACAAAAAATGTTTGAGAATTGGGAAGAATTAGAGAAATCAATAATTAATTGTAATAAATGTAAATTATATAAAACTAGGAAAAATATTGTTTTTGGTACAGGGAATAAAGATGCTGAGATAATGTTTATTGGTGAAGGTCCTGGAGCAGATGAGGATATGCAAGGAGAGCCTTTTGTAGGTAGAGCAGGAAAATTAATGAATATGGCTTTTGGAGTTGTTGGTATAAAGAGAGAGAATGTCTATATTGCAAATATTGTAAAGTGTAGACCTCCTTCTAATAGAAATCCAGAAGATGATGAGGCTTTTGCTTGTTTAAATTATTTAAGAAATCAAGTTCTACTTGTTAAACCAAAGATTATTGTTTTGTTAGGAAGTGTAGCTTTGAAAAATATTTTGGGTAAAGAGTATGGTATTACTGCATCAAGAGGAAAGTGGGTTGAGAAAAAAGGTATTAAATATATTCCTACTTGGCATCCAGCTGCATTACTTAGAGATGAAACTAAAAAGGTTGATTTTATTAATGATTTGAGATTAGTAATTGAGGAATTAAAATAAATAAAATATATGGTGAGGAAGAAATGGAAGGAATAGAAGAAAAAGTAAATTATTGTTTAAATTGTAAAATAAAACCTTGTTCACAAAAGGGTTGTCCTTTAAATAATAATATACCAGATTTTATAATGGCAGTAAAAGAAGAAAAATATAAAGAGGCATATAAAATATTATCAGAAACTACTGTGTTGCCAGGAATATGTGGTAAAATATGTCCACATATGAAGCAATGTCAAGGTAGTTGTGTTAGAGGTATAAAAGGAGAAGCAGTAAGTATTGGAGATATTGAAAACTTTGTTTTTCAGAAAGCTGTAGAACAAGGGTATAAATTGAAAGATGTAATAAATTTAGAAAAGAATCCTATATTATCACATAAGAAGGTGGCTGTAATAGGAGGAGGACCAGCTGGATTAACATGTGCAGCTTTTTTAGCTAAAGATGGAGTTAATGTTACTATTTATGAAAAATATGATTATTTAGGTGGTTTATTGGTTCATGGAATACCAGAATTTAGATTACCAAAAGAAGAAGTTAAAGAGAGTATAAATAAAATTTTAGAATTAGGAATTAAAGTTGAATATAATAGAGAACTTGGAAAAAATTTAAAATTAGAAGATTTAGAAAAAGATTATGATGCTATATTTTTAGGAATTGGTGCAAATAAATCTGCTAAAATGGGAGTAAAGGGTGAAGATTTGGAAGGTGTATATGGCGGAAATGAGCTTTTAGAATACAATACACATCCAAATTATGAAGGAAAAATTGTGTCTGTAGTTGGTGGTGGAAATGTAGCGATGGATTGTGCTAGAACTATAAAAAGATTAGGTGCAAAAAAAGTGAATATAATTTATAGAAGAGCAGAAGAACAAATGCCAGCAGAGATAAAGGAAATAGAAGAGGCGAAAAATGAAGAAATAAATTTTTTATTCCAAAATAATATTGTTGAAATAAAAGAAAATGTAAATATGAAAGTAAATGATAAAGAAAAAAAAGTAGCAAAATTAGAACTAATTAAAACAAAGTTAGTACAAAAAGAAGGAGAGACAAGACAAGTTCCTGTAAATGTAGAAGGAAGTAATTATGAGATAAATACAGATTATGTTGTTATGGCACTTGGAAGTACTGTTTGTGATGAGGTTTTTGATTTAGGTCTAACTATAAATAAATGGGGAAATATTTATATAAATGAAAAATATCAAAGTTCTAATCCTAAGATATTTGCAGGTGGAGATTTAGCAGGTTGTAAAGGAACTGTTGCTTGGGCTGCTTATTCAGGTAGACAATCTGCTAATTACATAAAAGAGTATTTGAAATAATTGTATGTAAAAAGTTTTAATAATAAAAGTGTTGATAATAAAAATTATTACTATCAACACTTTAGGTATTATTTTTCAATACTTTTATTTTCTTCTAATTTGTTTCTAAATATAATTTTTCTAATATATCTAAAAAATGCTAAAATTTTGGAAGTCTTTTGTTTTACAAGATATAAAGAGCTATCTGTAATTCCATTTTCTAGTAAATTATATTTATCTTCTAAGTTCATCATTCTATTAACATAATAGTCATTAAAATAATTATATCCTTCAGAATAGCCTAAATAATCTTTAAAGTTATATAATTTTCTCCTATAATTTTCTAAATCTTCTAAATTAGTAATAGAATAGAAAGCTTTATCAAAATAACTAGAAATAATAAGATTTTGGGCTTTTATAAATGTAGATGAAATATCACCTTTTAAAGAATTTATTTTATCAATCAAATTGTCAACTTTTTTATTTCTATCATCAATTTGAGAAATTTTATTATTAATTTTTATTATTTGTTCTTCACATGATAATATGTCATCAATATAATCCTGTATTTGCATAAAGGATTTATAATCAGTAAGTTCAATAAGTTTTTTCTTAAAATTATCATTACTATTAATAGTACTTTCAAATAAAATATCTTCACCAGTAATGTAACTAAGTTGATTTACTAAACAACACTCTAATGGATAATATGATGGGCTAGTTGTTTCAAAAGAAATATTAAAATATTTTACAAATTCTTTTGGAATTCCTAAAATCTTTGAAGACATTAGTTGAACAGCTGCTTCATTTAAGCCTAAACCATATATTTTAAATTCTGTATAATCACAAAGTCCCATTCGTAATAAATAATTTCTTTTATCTTTTATTTCTTGAATATAATGAATGCATTCATGTATAGCAAATTCTTCTATATCATTAATGTCAATATGTGAATTGAAATAAATAGAGCAATTTTTATAAAAATAGTTTGCTTCTGACATTCCTTCAGGCATTTTTGCAATGTACATATTTAATCTAGATAGTTTGATAAATAAATTATTTTGATTAAGATTAAAGTTTGGGAAGGTTTTACATAATCTAATTGATACATTTCTTGCTATTGAATTTACTTTTAATGTATCTATTTTTTCTAATACTTCAATTCCATCTTTTCTTAAATCTGATTCAATACTCATATATTTCTCCTTAAAATTTTACTAAATATATTATACTATAAATTTTGAAAATTTATATTACATAGATATTAAATATTTATTACGTTTACATTACAAAAAAATTATATATGTTTTATTACAATTTAATACAGTAGATAGATATATGTTGAAAAATGTTAGAAAAATTTTGTTGACACTTATAAGGTAATATTGTATAATGATGATACAGTTTTAAACTGAATAAATTAAGAAAGGAGGACATATAATGACACAGAAAGAAAAAGATCAAGTGCTATTGGATTTAAAGAAAGGGCAGGAAGACTTATTTAAAGGACAGAAAGAAAGAG
>CAOSZT010000003.1:11977-33750 GCA_948528155.1 uncultured Clostridia bacterium
GGACAGGAAGAATTATTTAGAGGACAAGAAGAATTATTTAGAGGACAAGAAGAATTATTTAAAGGACAAGAAGAATTATTTAAAGGACAGGAAGAAAGAGATCAAGTGCTATTGGATTTGAAGAAAGGACAGGAAGAATTATTTAGAGGACAAGAAGAATTATTTAAAGGACAGGAAGAAAGAGATCAAGTGCTATTGGATTTGAAGAAAGGACAGGAAGAATTATTTAGAGGACAAGAAGAATTATTTAGAGGACAAGAAGAATTATTTAGAGGACAGGAAGAAAGAGATCAAGTGCTATTAGATTTGAAGGAAGGTCAAAAAGAAACCAATTGTGAATTAAGAAAGTTAAGTAAAACAGTAGCAAAAATTGAGCAAGAACATGGTCAAAAACTTCAAATTTTATTAGATGTAGTTACATCACATATAAAAAAGTTTGATTCAGTAGAAAATAGAATAAATACACATGAAGACAGATTAGATAAGCATGATGATAAAATCTATTGTTTAAATTCAAAAGTTCAAGCATTTTAATATCCTAAAATAACCCTATTGAACTTTTAGATTCAATAGGGTAATAATTAAAATAAAATATAATTTTATTTTATAACAATATTATAAATTTTATTTTTAACATAAATTTCTTTAATGATTGTTTTACCTTCTAATTTAGAATTAATAATATTATGAACTTTATTTTTAACAGAAGTTTCGTCTTCATCTAAAGAAATAGATATTGTAGCTTTCAATTTTCCATTAAATTGAATTGGTAAAGTAATTTCATCATTAACAGTTTTTGATTCATCATACTTAGGCCATTTTTCATAACTAATAGTATTATTATTACCTAATACAGAATTCCATAATTCTTCTGTTATATGAGGAGCTACAGGATTCAATAATTTTAAAAATCCTTTTGCATATTTTGTGGGGAATATATCTTCTTTATTAACAGAATTTATGAAAATCATCATTTGAGATATAGCAGTATTAAAGTTCATAGTTTCATAATCATTTGTAACTTTTTTTACTGTGTAATGGTAAGTTCTTTCTAAGTTTTTATTTTCAGTATCTTGAATTTTTCCAGATTCAGTATATAATCTCCAAACTTTATCTAAGAATTTTTTTGATCCATCAATACCATTTGGGTCCCAAGGCTTTGCAGCTTCAATAGGTCCCATAAACATTTCATAAACTCTTAAGCTATCTGCTCCATATTCTTTAACCATATCATCAGGATTGATTACATTTCCTTTTGATTTACTCATTTTTTCTCCATTTGGACCTAAAATCATTCCTTGATGACGAAGTTTGGCAAATGGTTCTTTTACTGGTGATAGACCTTTGTCAAATAAATATTGATTCCAAAATCTTGAATATAATAAATGTCCAACTGCATGTTCTGGTCCGCCTACATATAAATCAACAGGCATCCAATGCTTTAATAATTCTTGATTTGCAAATTCATTTTTATTTTTAGGGTCAATATATCTTAGAAAGTACCAACTAGATCCAGCAGCTCCTGGCATAGTACTTGTTTCTCGTTTTACTATTTTTTCATTAAATGTTGTATTTACCCAATTTGTTGCTTTGTCTAAAGGTGATGCTCCTGTTTTTGATGGGCTGTAGTCCTCTAGCTCTGGTAATATTAAAGGGAGTTCTGATTCTGGTAAAATGTATGTTTTACCTTCTTTGTCAAATACTATTGGAATTGGTTCGCCCCAATAACGTTGTCTTGCAAATATCCATTCTCTTAATTTGTAGTTTATTTTTTTGTTACCTATGTTATTTTCTTCTAAGTATTGTATCATTTTATTTATAGCATCTTCTTTGTTTAAGCCATTTAAAAATTCAGAGTTTATATGCTTACCATCTCCTGTTATTGCACCTTCTAAGTTAGAGAATGTAGTTTCATCTTCTAGAACTTGAATAATTGGTAAATTAAATTTTGTAGCAAATTCATAATCTCTTTGGTCATGTGCTGGTACAGCCATAATTGCACCTGTTCCATATGTTACTAAAACATAGTCTGATATCCAAATAGGAATTTCTTTGTTGTTTACAGGGTTTATTGCATATGCTCCTGTAAATACACCTGTTTTGTCTTTGTTTAGGTCTGTTCTTTCTAAATCTGATTTTGAAGCAGATTCTTTGATATAATCTTGTACTAATTGATGTTGTTCTGGTGTTGTGATTTTTGAAATTAGTTCATGTTCTGGTGAAAGTACACAATATGTTGCTCCAAATAGTGTGTCTGGTCTTGTTGTAAATACTGTAAATGTTAATTTTTCACTGTTGGAAACTTTGAATTTAACTTCTGCTCCTATTGATTTTCCAATCCAGTTTCTTTCTATTTCTTTGGTTGATTCAGGCCAGTCTATTTCTTCTAATCCTTCTATTAGTTTGTCAGCGTATTTTGGTATATCTAGTACCCATTGTTTCATATTTTTTCGTACAACAGGGAAGCCACCTCTTTCACTTTTTCCATTTATTACTTCATCATTTGATAGTACACATCCTAGTTCTTCACACCAGTTTACAGGCATTTCTATTAATTTTGCAAGTCCATCTTCATATAGTTTGCTAAATATCCATTGTGTCCATTTGTAGTAGTCTGGGTCACATGTTGATATTTCTTTGTCCCAGTCAAATGATAGTCCTAGCATTTTTAATTGTTTTTTAAATGTTTGGATGTTTTCTTTTGTGAATCCATCTGGATGATTTCCTGTTTTTATTGCATGTTGTTCTGCTGGTAGACCAAATGCATCCCAACCCATTGGGTGTAATACATTATATCCTTGCATTCTTTTCATTCTACTTATTATGTCTGTTGCTGTATATCCTTCTGGGTGACCTACATGAAGTCCTTGTCCTGAAGGATAGGGGAACATGTCTAATGCATAATATTTTGGTTTTGAGAAGTCCCATACATCTGTGTAAAATGTTTTATTTTCATCCCAATATTTTTGCCATTTTTTTTCTATTTTGTTGAAGTTGTATAGCATGTTTGTTGCTCCTTTCATTTTTCTTTTTTATAGATTGTATTATATTACGAAAATGTATGTAATGCAAGGGGCTTATATAAATTATTCAAATCTTTAATTAAAAAAATATTGCAATAAATCCATTTTAAATATATAATATGAACGAAAAGCTAAAACAAGAAAGGATAAAAAATATGAACAAAACAAAAAGAAAAATATTTGAAACATCAATGAAACTATTTGCAGAAAAGGGATATGATGCAACAAGTATTGAAGAAATAACAGCAACAGTTGGAGTAGCAAAAGGAACACTATATTATCATTTTTCAAGTAAAGAAGAAATATTTAATTTTTTAATAGAAGAAGGAATAAAGTTATTACAAAATAGTATTGATATAAAAACAGCAAAATTAGATAATTATATAGATAAAATAAAATCAATAATATTAATTCAAATTAAAATTGTAAATAAATATGAAGATTTTATTACAATAATGTTAAGTCAATTTTATGGAAAAGAAGCAAGAAATAAAAGATGTCAAAGATTAATTTATGAATATATCAGTAAAATTGAAAAAATTGTTGAAGAAGGAATGAAAATAGGACAAATAAAAAAAGGAAATTCAAATGTAATTGCATCAGAGATTTATGCATTAATTGCATCAACTTTAGTATATAAAATGAAAAGTGAAAATAATGTAGATAATATAAAATTATATAAACAATTTGAGAATACTATTGTTGAAGGAATAAGAGAAAACAAATAAAAATTTTCAATTTTAATTAGGAGGAAAATAAATGAGAGAAGTAGTACACGAATTTGAAAAATTTACAGATTTAAAAGATATGTTAAATAAATCAGTAGAAAAATTTGAAAATAGACCTGCATATATATTTAAAACAAATGAACAAGGAAAATTTAGTGAAATTACATATAAAGATTTTAAAAATGATATAGATAGATTAGGGACAGCTTTAATTAATTTAGGACTAAAAGATAAAAGAATTGCAATCATAGGTGAAAATAGATATGAATGGGCAGTAAGTTATCTATCAGTTACTAATGGTGCTGGTATTGTAGTTCCATTAGATAAATCTTTACCCAATAATGAAATAGAAAATTTAATAATACGTTCTGAAGTTGAAGCAATATTATATGCAAGTAAATATGATGAAATAATGGAAGAATTGAAAAACAAAAAGAATACAAATTTAAAGTATTTTATTTCAATGGATTTAAATGAAAGCACAAATGGAGTTATTTCTTTAAAAAAATTAATAGAAAAAGGTAAAGAACAATTAGAAAATGGTGATAGAAAATTTTTAGATGCAAAAATTAATCCAGAAGAGATGGGAATAATGTTATTTACATCAGGAACAACTTCTCAGTCAAAAGCTGTAATGTTATCACAAAAAAATATTGTTAGTAATTTAATGGATATAGCTGCTACAATAAGAGTTGATGAAACTGACAGATTTTTATCGTTTCTACCATTACATCATACATTTGAATGTACAGTTGGATTTTTATATGCGATTTCAAAAGGAAGTTCAATTGCTTTTTGTGAAGGTTTGAGGCATATAGCAGATAATATAAAAGAATTTGAAATTACAGTAATGATTTCAGTTCCAGTTTTGTATGAGACAATGGGAAGAAAAGTTTTAAAAGCTATTGAAAATAAAGGTCAATTAAAAAAAGTAAATATGGGAATGAAGATTTCTAATGCGTTGTTAAAAATAGGTGTAGATGTAAGAGAAAAAATATTTAAAGAAGTTCATCAAAGTTTAGGACCAAAATTAAGGCTAATGGTTGCAGGTGGAGCAGCACTAGATCCAGAAACTGAAAAGTTATTTAATAGTTTAGGAATAAAAATGTATCAAGGATATGGATTGACAGAAACATCACCAGTTATTGCTGCAGAGGATGACGAATTTACTAAAATAGGGTCAATAGGAAAAGCATTTCCAAGTTTAGATGTAAAAATTAAAGATAAAAATGAAGAAGGAATAGGGGAACTGCTTGTTAAAGGACCAACACTTATGCTTGGATATTATCAAAATGAAGAAGCAACTAAAGAAACAATAGATGAAGAAGGATGGCTACATACAGGAGATTTAGCTAAAATTGACAAAGAAGGGTTTATATTTATTACAGGAAGGAAAAAGTATGTAATAGTATTGAAAAATGGAAAAAACATATATCCAGAAGAAATAGAAATGTTAATAAATAAAATAGCAGGTGTTTCTGAAAGTTTTGTATATGGAAAAATACAAGATGATGGAGATTACAAAATATCAGCTAAGATAGTTTATGATAAAGATATAATTAAAGACGTCTACGGAATAACAGAAGAGACAGAAATTAAAGATAAATTATGGAAAGAAATAAAAAGTATAAACAAAACAATGCCTACATATAAATATATTAAAGACATAATTATTACAGATGAAGAATTAATAAAAACGACAACAAGAAAGGTAAAAAGACATGAAGAAATGAAAAAAATGCAATAATATGTCATAAAAATGTAATATTTTTGTAATAAAAATGTAAATAAAAAAAACTACAATTGTATTGTAGTTTTTTGTTTTATATTGTATAATTAAAAAAGAAAGAATAAAAAGCATATGATAAAGGAGGGAGTTTACAATGTCTAGAACTGGCATAGTAAACGTGAGAATGGTAATCACGGAAGAAAAAATATTATCAAATATAGAAAAAGTAGAGAAAATGATAAATCCGAACAGTAAGAAACAAATTGTACAATTAGAAGAAGATATCTACTTTAAAGATTTAATTGAATCAATAAAAACATACTTGATAGAATATCCAAAAAAGAAAAATTTTCCAAGTTCTGTATATAAAGCTGCCTACGGATTAGTAGAATATGCAACTAATCAGTTTGAAGAAAATACAAAAAGAATAGAAGAATTGATTAGACAAAGAGAAGAAAATATTGCAGCAGCAGCACAATTAAGAGAATTAATTAATATTGTTGATAATAAAATAGAAGGTTGGAAAGGCAGAGTAAAACAAGTAGAAGGAAAATTTGCAGATGATATAATAGATACATTAAATTTGATTGGAAAATGTACATCACAAGAAACACAAGATTATATTGCTGGTATGAAATTACTAAATGCAAGAGTAAATAACTTAGAAACTAATTTACATATTGAAATTGATATGGAAAGAATTGAAGACAGATCAAAAGCCTTAAGTTATATAGGAATAGAAGTTGCGGATGCTTTAAAATCTATACCAACACCAGTTGAAATAACAACTAAAGTAGAAGAAGCTAATGCAGAGGAAAAAGCAATACAAGAAGCTTTACTTCAAGAACAAATGCAAGAAGAACAACAATACAATGAAGAAACAACATTTGAAGTTAAACCATCATTGTGGCAAAGATTTAAAAATTTAAAACTTATTAGAGCTATCAGTTTTGTTATGGGAATTAAGGTTGTATTAAAATATCCTGCGCTTTCAGAAGGTAAAGGAGAATAAGTTAAAATAACAATAAAAATTATTTTATTGAAAATTAAATAAATGAAAATCATTGAATTTTACTTGTCAAATTCAATGATTTTTTTATTTATATTTTATTTTTACTTGCTTGTAATTAATACAATTTATGAATATGTTATTTATTGTTTTCTATACCATATGTTCAGATATCCAATTAAAATATTTTTTTCTTTTAAAAATAGATAATTTATATTTATCTCCATTTTTCATTTTTATAAAAATACCAAATGGAAAGAATGGAGGTGTTAGGCAAGTTTTTACTGTATCAATATCTTTCATTTCGATTTCCCAGCTTACACTTTCTGTTCCAAACAAACCAGATGCCAAAAAAGCTATTCGTTTATCTGTAAAGTAGTATTTTCCTGAAACCTGTCTGTTAATACTTGTGTTAGGCATTTTCCAACAATCTCCTGTTACTTTTTCAGCAAATAATTGCTCATCTTCTTTTATTTTAAATTCTTTTTTTTCCATATCATTATCTCCTAAATTTTTATTTTTTTTAATATAACACAAAATTATAAATTATTCAATATATTTTAAACTTTTTACCTAATAGTTTTTTATTACTTAAATATAAATAAGTGTTATTTAGTAGTTACAGTTTAGGTGCTAATTTATATCCGCAAAAGAGCTATAATATATTATTTTTTATCCATTCCCAACTGCTAACAGTTTGTAGATAAAATTTTGCGGTGCAGTTGCTATTCAAGTTTTATTTACAAACTGTAACTTGTTGCTCCTTACATTTATTTCTAAAAAATAATATATCATAATTTATATCCGCAAAAGAGCTATAATATATTATTTTTTATCCATTCCCAACTGCTAACAGTTTGTAGATAAAATTTTGCGGTGCAGTTGCTCCTCAAATTTTATTTACAAACTGTAACTTGTTGGTCCCCACATACATTACTAAAAAATAATATATTATAGCTCTTTTGCTACTCTACAGATTTAAAATTTGACCTAAACTGTAACATTTAGTAAATAATTATTGAAAAAATTTCCAAACTCTGTTGACATACGGAACAAAGCATTGTATAATATATAAGCATGAAACAGGCGATGAAACTGAATGTGGCTACATCACTTACGGAGATAAGGGATGGAGGGAACTTCAGTGGAGTATGTCATGGCAAAGACCAGGCGGTAGAAAAATCACTATCCCAAAATTATCATGCTTATATTTTGGGTTTTAACAAAAGGTGTTTTGAAAACACCAGAGTGTGTTCTAACCTGCCCGATATTAAATATTATTTAAGGAGGGAAAATTACAATGGCAAACACAACAGTTGTAACAAGTGAAAAAATAAGAATAAGATTAAAAGCTTATGACCATGTAGTTTTAGATCAGTCTGCTGAAAAGATAGTAGAAACAGCTAAAAAAACAGGAGCAAAAGTTTCAGGTCCTATTCCATTACCAACACAAAAAGAAGTAGTAACAATATTACGTTCTCCACACAAATACAAAGATTCAAGAGAACAATTTGAAATGAGAACACATAAAAGAGTTATTGACATTCTTTACCCATCACAAAAAACAGTTGATAGTCTAATGAAATTAGAATTACCAGCTGGTGTTGAAATTGAGATTAAGTTATAAGTTAAGTCAGTCTTCAAACGAATGTGAGTTAGAAATGACTTATACAACTGAACAATAGGAAAGTTGTAAACATTAGAAAAAACAAATTAACTTATAAATTATGAAAATAAACAAAAGTGAATTTGTAAACATTTTAGAAAATGTATACTGAAGCTGTAAAAATAAATTTAAACAGCATTAGCAAAACCAAGCTGGCAAATAAAAAAGTCAGCCAATAGTTAGGAGGAATAAAAATGAAAAAAGGAATAATTGGAAGAAAAGTTGGAATGACACAAATATTTGACGAAAAAGGAAACGTAATTCCAGTAACAGTTATAGAAGCTGGACCATGTGTAGTAGCACAAGTAAAAACAATAGAAACAGATGGATATGATGCACTACAACTAGGATTTGGTGAGATAAAAGAAAAACACATAAACAAACCAGAAAAAGGACATTTTGCAAAGGCTAATCTTGAAGCGAAAAAACATTTAAGAGAATTCAGATTAGAAACAGTTGAAGGAGTAAAAGTAGGAGACGAAGTAAAAGCAGATGTATTCGAAGCTGGAGAAAAAGTAGATGTTCAAGGAATATCAAAAGGAAAAGGATTCCAAGGTGTTATAAAAAGACATGGACAACATAGAGGGCCAATGGGACATGGTTCAATGTATCATAGAAGACCAGGTTCAATGGGAGCATGTTCAACACCAAGTAGAGTATTTAAAGGTAAAAAACTGCCAGGACATATGGGAAGAGTTACAATTACAATACAAAACTTAGATGTAGTAAAAGTAGATATGGATAAAAATGTAATATTATTAAAAGGTAGTGTTCCAGGAGCAAAAGGATCTATCTTAAAAATAAAATCAGCTGTAAAGGCTACTAAATAGAGGAAGGAGGAAATACAAAATGCCAAAAATAGATGTATATGATATAAAAGGGAAAAAAGTAAGTGATGTTGAATTAGCTGAAAATATATTTGGAATTGAACCAAATGAAAACATAGTACATAGTGTTTTAGTAAACTATTTAGCTAATCAAAGACAAGGTACACAAAGTACAAAAACAAGAGCAGAAGTACGTGGTGGTGGAAGAAAACCATGGAGACAAAAAGGAACAGGTAGAGCAAGACAAGGAAGTATTAGAGCTCCACAATGGGTAAAAGGTGGTATAGCTTTAGGACCAAAACCTCGTTCATATAAATATACTGTTAATAAAAAAGAAAGAAGATTAGCAATAAAATCATTATTAAGTTCTAAAGTGTTAGAAAAACAATTAACAGTTGTTGATAAATTAGAATTATCAGAAATTAAAACAAAAACAATGGTAAAAGCGTTGGCAGATTTAAAAGTTGAAGGAAAAACATTAATTATTTTAGCAGAAAAGAATCAAAACGTTTTTATGTCAGCAAGAAACATTGAAGGAGTTAAAACAATTTTATTAAATAATATAAATGTATATGATTTATTAAAATACAATAACTTAGTTTTACCTCTAGAAACTGTTAAAAAAATTGAGGAGGTGTATGCATAATGATAGCAGAAGAAATTATTATTGCACCAGTTGTTACTGAAAAAAGTAATGATGAATTACAACAAGGAAAATATACATTTAAAGTAAATAAAAATGCTACAAAAGTTGAAATAGCAAATGCTGTTGAAAAACTTTTTGAAGTAAAAGTATTAAAAGTAAACACAATGACAGTAAAAGGAAAGAAAAAAAGAGTTGGATACCATGTAGGAAAAACTTCAGATTGGAAAAAAGCTATAGTTACAATAGATACAAATCCAGGTGAAGCTTCATACTTAACTAAAGGTGGAAAACAAACTAAAGCTACTAAAAAATATAAAGATTCTATTGATGAATTTATGGGAGCTTAATTGTGAGTTATAAAGAAGATAAAAAACAATGGGAAGAGAACCATAATATTAAAATAGGTTACATAGGTAATATCAAACCTATAAAAAAGATGACATTAATGGAAGCTTTAGAAGAACTTCATAAAAAACACATTCAAGAAAAAGAACGAGAAGTAAGAGAATAGTAGAATTAATATTGGGAAAATACCCAGAAAATAAAGAATATCTGCAAATGGAGCAGGAAAAAATCCATAAAAGAAAAGGAGAGAATAAAAAATGGGAATGAAACATTTTAAACCATATACACCATCAAGAAGAAACATGACAGTTTCTGACTTTTCAGAAATAACAAAGAAAACACCAGAAAAATCTTTGTTAGCTAAAAAGAAAGAAAAAGCAGGAAGAAATAGTTATGGTAGAATAACAGTAAGACATCAAGGTGGAGGAAACAGACAAAAATATAGAATAATAGATTTTAAAAGAAAAAAAGATAACATGGAAGCAACTGTTATAGGTATAGAATATGATCCAAATAGAAGTGCCAATATAGCATTAATCCAATATGAAGATGGAGAAAAAGCATACATAATTGCACCACAAGGTTTAACAGATGGAGATAAAGTTATATCAGGAGAAAGTGTTGATATAAAAGCAGGAAACTGTATGCCAATAAATAATATACCAGTAGGTACTTTAGTACACAATGTAGAATTAAATCCAGGACAAGGTGGAAAATTAGTTAGAACTGCAGGACAAAGTGCTCAATTAATGGCTAAAGAAGGAAAATATGCAACATTAAGATTACCATCAGGAGAAATGAGAAAAGTATTAGCAAATTGTAGAGCAACAGTAGGTGTAATAGGAAATTCAGACCATGAAAATGTTAAAATAGGTAAAGCTGGTAGAAAACGTCATATGGGATGGAGACCAGAAGTTAGAGGATCTGTAATGAACCCAGTAGATCACCCACATGGTGGTGGTGAAGGTAGAGCACCAGTAGGACACGCAGGACCAATGACACCTTGGGGTAAACCAGCACTTGGATATAAAACAAGAAATAAAAAGAAACAATCTAATAAATTTATTGTTAAGAGAAGAAAATAATTATTATATACAAAAAGCATCATAACATATGGAAGTAAAATAAATTTCTGTGATTTGGCAGACGAAATTTTTGAAAAAAATTTTGGATGACGATAAGCAGAAAGAAATGAAGCGAAAGGAGGACATATAATGTCTAGATCAAGCAAGAAAAAACCATTTGTTCAAGAAAAACTATTACAAAGAATAGAAAAAATGAATGAAACAGGAGATAAAGAAGTTTTAAAAACATGGTCAAGAGCATCAACAATATATCCACAAATGGTAGGTCATACAATAGCTGTACATGATGGAAGAAAACACGTTCCAGTATATATAGCAGAAGAAATGATCGGTCACAAACTAGGTGAATTTGCTCCAACAAGAACATTTAAGGGTCATGCAGGAGATAAGAAAACAAATGTAAAAAAATAAAATCAGAGGTCGGAAGAAGGAGGTAAGAAAAAGTGGAAGAAACATTAGTAAATGAAGCTAAAGCAACACTTAAATTTGCAAGAATATCTGCAAGAAAAGTAAAAATAGTAGCAGACTTA
Source organism: uncultured Clostridia bacterium (assembly GCA_948528155.1). Classification (GTDB taxonomy): domain Bacteria; phylum Bacillota; class Clostridia; order TANB77; family CAG-508; genus CAG-269. The sequence continues at coordinate 23,566 of CAOSZT010000003.1, forward strand.
ATAAAAGGTAAAGATATAGATGAAGCTATTTCAATAGTAAAATTTACACCAAAAGTAGCTTCAGAAATGATAGAGAAATTATTAAAATCAGCTATAGCAAATGCTGAAAATAATCATGGAATGAAACATGAAAGTTTATATGTTGCTGAAATATTTGCAAATCAAGGACCAACACTAAAAAGAATAAGACCAGCAGCAAAAGGTTCAGCAGTGAGAATAAGAAAAAGAACAAGTCATATTACGATAGTTCTAAAGGAGAAAAAATAATAAAAGAAAAGGAGGCTTAATTTAACAATGGGTCAAAAAGTACATCCAACAGGAGCAAGAGTTGGTATAATAAGAGATTGGAACTCTAAATGGTATGCAGACTCTAAAAATTTTGCAGATTATTTAGTAGAAGACCAAAAAATTCGTAAATTTTTAAAGAAAAAATTATATATTGCTGGAATTTCTAAAATAGAAATTGAAAGAACAGCAAAAATGGTAAAAATTAATTTATACACAGCTAAACCAGGAATAGTAATTGGTAAAGGTGGAGCTGGTGTAGAAACAATAAAAACAGAAGTTAGCAAATTAATAGAAAAAGATGTTAACTTAAACATAATAGAAGTAAAAAATATAGATACAGATGCACAATTAGTTGCAGAAAATATTGCAGGACAATTAGAAAGAAGAATTTCATTTAGAAGAGCTATGAAACAATGTATGCAAAAAGCTACAAAGGCAGGAGCATTAGGAATAAAGACAGCTGTATCAGGAAGATTAGGTGGAGCTGATATGGCTAGAACAGAATTTTACAAAGAAGGAAATATTCCACTACAAACATTAAGAGCAGACATAGACTATGGATTTGCAGAAGCAGATACAACATATGGAAAAATCGGTGTAAAAGTATGGATTTATAAAGGTGAAATTCTTCCAAGTAAGAAAATGGAAGGAGGAGAGCAATAATGCCATTAATGCCAAAAAGAACAAAACATAGAAAAGTACAAAAAGGTAGAATGAGAGGAAAAGCAACAAGAGGAAATAAAGTTACAGAAGGAGAATATGGAATACAAGCTGTAACAGCAGGATTAATAACAAGTAATCAAATTGAAGCAGCCAGAATTGCTATGACTCGTTATATAAAAAGAGGAGGTAAAGTTTGGATAAAAATATTCCCAGACAAACCAATAACTTCTAAGCCAATCGGTACTCGTATGGGTAAAGGTAAAGGTGCTCCAGAATACTGGGTAGCTGTTGTAAAACCAGGAAGAGTAATGTTTGAAATATCAGGTGTATCAGAAGAAATAGCTAGAGAAGCTCTTAGATTAGCAATGAATAAACTACCTAATAAAACAAAATTCGTTGCCAGAGAAACTGAAAAGGTAGGTGAAAATGATGAAGATAGATAAAATAAGAGAAATGTCTTCACCAGATTTAGAGAAAGAATTAGGTGAACTAAAATCAGAATTATTTAAATTAAAATTTAGTTTAGCTACAAATGGACTAGAAAATACTAGTAAAATAAAAGAAGTTAGAAGAGATATAGCTAAAATAAATACAATATTAACAGAAAGAAAAATAGCAGAAGCAAAAGCATAATAAAATATAAAAAGGGAGGATTCAGAATGGAAGAAAGAAATCTTCGTAAAACTATGACTGGAATTGTAATATCTGACAAAATGGACAAGACAATAGTTGTAGCAGTTGAAACTAGTGTTAGACATGATGTGTATGGAAAAACTGTAAAAAGAACATATAAATTAAAAGCACATGATGAAAACAATGAGTGTCATGAAGGAGACAAAGTTGAAGTTATGGAAACAAGACCACTTTCTAAAGATAAAAGGTGGAGAGTTGTTAAAGTTATAGAAAAAGCAATTGTAAAATAAAAATTATAGAAAAATAAACAAATTGTATTATAATGAACAAATAGAAGGGAGGAAAACATAAAATGATACAACAACAAACAATATTAAAAGTAGCAGACAACACAGGAGCAAGAGAAATTATGTGTATTAGATGTTTAGGTGGTTCATTTAGAAAAACATCTAATATAGGAGATGTAATAGTTGCTTCAGTCAAATCAGCAACACCAGGAGGAGTTGTAAAAAAAGGAGATGTTGTAAAAGCTGTTATAGTAAGATCTAAAAAAGGATTAAGAAGACCAGATGGTTCATATATAAGATTTGACGAAAATGCTGCTGTAATAATAAAAGAGGATAAAACACCAAAAGGAACACGTATATTTGGACCAGTTGCAAGAGAATTAAGAGAAAAAGACTATATGAAAATTTTATCTCTAGCTCCAGAGGTTCTTTAAGCCGTTAGCGAGGAACGAGCTTTATGGATTAAAGATACAAATGAGCAAAGCGAATTTGTAAACAGAAAAGTTATATAAGCCGTTAGTGAGGAACGAGCTTTACGGATTAAAGATACAAATGAGCAAAGCGAATTTGTAAACCCTAGAAAGAGAATTAAGACATTAATATTTTATGAATGAAAAATATAAAAACTAAAAGATATTAATGAATAGTTTTATATAAGTTGAAAAAATAAATGTTAAAGATACAAAAAATATCAAATGAAGGGAGGCAATCTCTAATGAGAATAAAAAAAGGAGACACTGTTCAAGTATTATCAGGAAATGATAAAGGAAAAACAGGAGAAGTATTAGAAGTAATACCAAAAGCAAATAAAATCATTGTTAAAGGAATTAACATTAGAAAAAAGCATGTTAAACCAAGAAAACAAGGAGAAGAAGGCGGAATAATACCAATTGAAGTTGCTATACCAAGTGCAAAAGTAAATGTAGTATGTTCAAAATGTGGAAAATCTACAAGAATTGGATATAGTGAAGAAAAAGGTGAGAAAATACGTATTTGTAAAAAATGCGGAAGTAAATTAAAATAATAAGAAGGGAGGAATAAGAAAAAATGGAAAAGTTAAGAGAACAATATGAAAAAGAAGTAGTACCAGCATTAATGAAAAAATTTAATTATAAATCAGTGATGCAAGTTCCAAAAATTGATAAAATAGTTATAAATATAGGATTAGGAGATGTAAAAGAAAATCCTAAATCATTAGAAAATGCTATGAATGATTTAATGCAAATTACAGGTCAAAAACCAATAATAACAAAAGCAAGAAAATCAATAGCAGCATTTAAATTAAGAGAAGGAGTAAATATAGGTTGTAAAGTAACATTAAGAGCAGACAAAATGTATGACTTTGCTTACAAACTATTTAATGTAGCACTTCCAAGAGTTAGGGACTTTAGAGGAGTTTCAGGAAACTCATTTGATGGAAGAGGAAATTATTCAATGGGAATAAAAGAACAATTAATATTTCCAGAAATCGAATATGATAAAGTAGATAAATTAAGAGGAATGGATATCATATTTGTAACAACAGCTAATTCAGACGAAGAAGCAAAAGAGTTATTAAAACTAATGGGAATGCCATTTAAAACAGCATAAATGAAAGCAAATAACCCTTAAAAAATAAACATTGAAAAAAGTCAAGGAAGGAGAAAAAGGAATGGCTAAAAAATCAATGAAAGTAAAACAAGCTAGACCACAAAAATATAGTACAAGAGAATACAACAGATGTAAATTATGTGGAAGACCACATGCATATATAAGAAAATATGGTATTTGTCGTGTATGTTTTAGAGAATTAGCACATAAAGGTGAGATTCCTGGTGTAAAAAAAGCAAGTTGGTAAAATTAAATTAATTGTTAGTGATTAAAAATTTTTACAGATAACTTATATAAATGACCAATAGCGAATTTGTAAAACTGAAAAAGAAAAACTAAAAAAATGCACAAAAATTTTATCGGAATTTTAAGTGATGTGCTATTTTTACATATAAAATTTATTATTTGCTAATTGTAAAATAATTGATAAATTTGAAAAAAAAAAGAAAAGGAGGAAAAAGAGTTGAATACTACAGATCCAATTGCAGATATGTTAACAAGAATAAGAAATGCAAATACATCAAAACATAAAACAGTAGATATACCAGCATCAAAAATGAAAACAGGAATTGCTGAAATATTGTTTAAAGAAGGATATATTAAAGCATTTGAAGAAATAAAAGATGAAAGTCAAGGAATAATAAGAGTTACTCTAAAATATGACGAAAAAGGAAATAGAGTAATTGATGGATTAAAAAGAATAAGTAAACCAGGATTAAGAGTTTATGCTTCTTGTGAAGAATTACCAAAAGTATTAAATGGTTTAGGAATAGCCATAATATCTACATCAAAAGGATTAAAAACAGACAAAGAAGCAAGACAATTAGGTATAGGTGGAGAGGTTTTAGCTTATATCTGGTAGGCAAAGCTCTTAACAAAAGCATTAATAAATGCTTGAGTTTAGAGATATGCTTTACAAATGAGCAATAGCAAATTTGTATTCATTTAAAACAAAGAAGGAGGGAAAACTTAAAAATGTCAAGAATAGGAAATAAACCTATTACAGTACCATCAGAAGTAAATATAAAAATAGATGGACAAAAAATTACTGTAACAGGACCAAAAGGAACATTAGAAAGAGAAATACATAAAAATATTTCTTTAGAAATGAATGATAATATAATTAAAGTAATTAGAAAAAATGACGAACCAGCTAATAGGAGTTTACACGGATTAACAAGAACTTTGATTAATAATATGATAATTGGTGTAACAAGTGAATATGCTAAAGAATTACAAATAAATGGAGTTGGATATAGAGTTGCAAAACAAGGAACAGGATTAAATATGACATTAGGATATTCACATCCAGTAATATTTGAAGCACCAGAAGGAATAACTTTTGATGTACCAAACCCAAATACAATTATAGTAAAAGGAATAGACAAAGAATTAGTAGGTCAAACAGCAGCTGTTGTAAGATCAAAAAGACCACCTGAAGTATATAGAGGTAAAGGTATTAAATATGCTGATGAAATTATTAGACGTAAAGAAGGAAAAACAGGTAAATAAAACATAAAAAGATTTGGCAGACAAAAAATTTAGGAAAACTAAAAAAATGATAAATTTAGAAAAATGTAGGGATTTGACCATATAGGAATTAGAAAATTTTTTGTATGACGATGAACGAAACGTAGTGGAGTGAAGGGAGAATAAAAATGGTAAAAAAGACAGATAGAAAAATGGAAAGAGCAAGAAGACATTTAAGAGTAAGAAGAAAAATATCTGGAACAAGTGAAAGACCAAGATTATGTGTATATAGAAGTAATAGTAATTTATATGTACAAATAATAGATGATATTGCAAGAAATACTTTAGTTAGTTGTTCAACATTAGACAAAAATGTAAAAACAAAACATGCAAACAAAGAAGCAGCAAAAGAAATAGGAGCAATGATAGCAAAAAAAGCATTAGAAAAAAATATTGAAACTGTAGTTTTTGATCGTGGTGGATACATATATCATGGAGTAATAAAAGAATTAGCAGAAGCTGCAAGACAAGGCGGATTAAAGTTCTAGCTAATTTAGCTTTAAACTAAGAGAGCTATAGATAACTTATACAAAAATTATGAAATGATTTTTGTGTATATTAGAAAACTGTAAAAAATTATTATTAGTAAAATAAAATAATTTTACAAATATAAAAAAGATAGGAGGAAAGGAAAAACCGATGGAAGAAAAAAGCGAATTAAAAGAAAAAGTAGTTGCTATAAACAGAGTTGCTAAAGTTGTAAAAGGTGGTAGAACTTTCAGATTTAGTGCAGTAGTTGTAGTAGGTGATGAAAATGGACATATAGGTGTAGGTAATGGTAAAGCAGCAGAAGTACCAGATGCTATAAAAAAAGCAATTCAAGAAGCTAAAAAGAATTTGGTAGAAGTTCCAGTAGTAGATACAACAGTACCACATGAATTTGTAGGAAAATTTGGTAGTGCAAGAGTATTATTAAAACCAGCAGTAGTTGGTACTGGATTAATAGCAGGAGGAAGTGTTAGACCTGTACTAGAACTTGCAGGATATAAAAACATAAGGACAAAAGTTATTGGAACAAACAATCCAAGAAATGTAGTATATGCTACAATAGAAGGATTAAAATCTATGCAAACAGTTGAACAAGTAGCTAAAAAAAGAGGTAAAAAAGTAGAAGAGATATTATAATGGAGGTCAGACATCTGACATCTAAAATTTAAGAATTAAATTTTATAAGGAGGTGCAAACCAAATGAAACTAGGAGAATTAAGACCAGCTGAAGAAAGAGTTTCAAGAAAAAGAGTAGGTCGTGGTATGGGTTCAGGAACTGGAAAAACTTCAGGAAAAGGACATAAAGGACAAAAAGCGAGATCTGGTGGTGGAGTAAGAAGAGGATTTGAAGGTGGTCAAACACCATTATATAGAAGACTACCAAAAAGAGGATTTACAAATATACATGCAAAAAATTATACAGAAGTAACATTAACAATGTTAAATAAATCAACAGTTAATGATGTTACAGCAGAAACTCTAATAGCTGACAAAATAATAAGTAAAGTAAATGATGGAATTGTAGTATTGGCAACAGGAAACTTAGAGAAAAAATTAAATGTTAAAGCTATAAGATTTACTGCAAAAGCAAAAGAAAAAATCGAAGCTTTAGGCGGAAAGGCTGAGGTGATATAATTGTTTAAAACAATAAAAAATGCGTTTAAAACACCTGAGGTAAGAAAAAGAATATTATATACACTATTATTAATAGTAATATTTAGACTAGGATGTTATATTACAGTACCAGGAGTAGATAGTATAGCATTAAGTGAAGCTATGAGTTCAAACAATGGAGTAGCAGGATTAATAGATATGATTTCAGGAGGAGCATTTTCAAGATTTTCAGTTTTTGCAATGTCAATTAGTCCATATATAACAGCTTCAATCGTTATTCAATTATTAGCAATGATAATACCTTCTTTAGAAAGATTAACTAAAGAAGGAGGAGAAGAAGGAAGAAAGAAAATAAATGCATACACTAAAGTATTAACTTTAGTGTTAGCTTTAGTAGAAGCAATAGGAGTATTTGTATCATATAAATCTTCTGGAATATTTATAAATACAGAATTTTTAACTGCAAGTTTAGTTGTAATATCACTAGTTGCAGGAACATCAATATTAATGTGGCTTGGAGATGAAATATCAAATAAAGGAATTGGAAATGGAATTTCAATGATAATATTTATAGGTATTATTTCAGGATTACCAAGTTTTGTAAAAACATTATGGAATATGATTATTACAGTTGATGGATTTAGTACAACTGGATTACTAATGGCAATAGGAATATTAATAGGAGCAATAGTATTAATTGCAGGAGTTATATTTATACAACAAGCTGAAAGAAGAGTATCTGTTCAATACTCTAAAAAAGTAGTTGGAAGAAAAATGGTAGGAGCACAAAGTACTCATATACCATTAAAATTAGCAATGGCAGGAGTTATGCCAATAATATTTGCATCATCATTTTTAACATTTCCAGCAATGATAATACAAATATTTGTAAATGATATAGAGACTCAAACAGGATTTTTAGCAGGATTATATAAATTTTCAATTGCTACATCTTCATCAAGTGTAGGAATTGAATATGCTATAGCAAATGCACTTGTATATTTAGTATTAATAATGGGATTTACATTTTTCTACACATATGCTACATTCAATCCAGCAGAAGTTTCAAACAATATTAAGAAAAATGGTGGATTTGTACCAGGTATAAGAGCAGGAAAACCAACAACAGATTACTTATCTTCAATAATTTCAAAATTAACATGGTTTGGTGGATTTTTCTTAGCAGTAATAGCGATATTACCAATGTTATTAAGATTTACAAGTTTAAATATAGCCTTTGGTGGTACATCGATATTAATTGTTGTAGGAGTAGCTTTAGAAACAGTACAACAATTAGAATCTCAATTAGTAATGAGACACTACAAAGGATTTTTGGAATAAAATAAAAAAGCCGTACTATTTATATAGCACGGACTTTTTGTTATTAGCATAAAAAGTTTTCCCAAATGTTTGATTACTCTGCATAATTAAGATGTAGTATTATTTGATTGATAAAAAATGTAAGGGGATTTTTTTACCCTAAATAAGAAAGCAAAAAGCTTGATATTTTAACATTATTGTAGTACAATAGTGTCTGTAAAAATAGTTATAAGGAGAGATGCTATTATGATAATGATTATGTTAGGTGCACAAGGTACTGGAAAAGGAACTGTTGCAGGATTAATAAGTGAAAAAATAGGAATTCCACAAATATCAACAGGAGATATATTTAGAAAAAATATTAATGAAAAAACACCATTAGGAATAGAAGCAGATAAATATATATCAAAAGGAAATTTAGTACCAGATGATATAACTGTACCAATGGTTGAAGAAGTTTTATCAAGTGAAGAAGCGAAAAATGGAGCTATATTAGATGGATTTCCAAGAACAATAGAACAAGCAGAAAAATTAGACAAGATATTAGAAGCTAAAGGAAAAAAAGTAGATATGGTAATAAATTTAGTAACACCAAAAGAAGAACTTATTGATAGAATGTTAACAAGAAGAGTATGTTCAAACCAAAATTGCAAAACAATTTATAATATAAAATTGCATCCACCTATAAAAGAGGGGGTTTGTGATAAATGTGGAGCATTACTAAAACAAAGAGAAGATGACTCTGATCCAGAAGCTATAAAAAGAAGACTAGAAATTTATGAAGAGAAAACAAGTCCATTAGTTGAATATTATAAAAATAAAGGGGTATTAAAATCAGAAACAGTAAGTATATCAATTAATAGAATGGGAAAAGATGTAGCAAAAGAAATTGTAGAAACATTAAAATAGAGATATATATTTTTTAAGAATGCGAAAATTTTTATGAACATAAAAAAATAATCGTAAAAAATAGGGAGATATCAATGGTAACTATAAAATCGAAAAAAGAAATAGAACTAATGAGGAAAGTTTGCAAAATAGTTGCATTAACATATCAAGAATTAGAAAAACATATAAAACCAGGAATAACTACATATGAATTAGACCAAATTGCTGAAAAAACAATGAGGAGTTTAGGGGCAATTCCTGCAGAAAAAGGATATAATCCAGGCATAAAAGGAGTTCCAAAATTTCCAGCTTCTATATGTGTATCAATTAATGATGAAGTTATACATGGAATTCCTTCAAAACATAGAGTATTAAAAGAAGGAGATATTGTGAGTATTGATACTGTTGCATTAAAAGAAGGGTTTAATGGTGATGCAGCAAGAACCTTTATTGTTGGAGAAACAACAAAAGAAAATAAAAGATTAGTTGAGGTTACAAAACAAGCTTTTTTTGAAGGAATAAAATATGCAATTTCAGGTAATAGAATAGGAGATGTTTGTCATACAATAGGAGAATTTGTACGTTCACATGGATTTTCAGTAGTTAAAGAATTTCAAGGACATGGTATAGGTAAAGCAATGCACGAAGATCCAGGGATTCCGAATTATGGAAAGGCTGGAAGAGGGATAAGATTAGAGCCAGGAATGACTTTAGCTATAGAACCTATGGTAATTCAAGGAAAATCCAATATTTTGCAACTTGAAGATGGATGGACAATTGTTACAGAAGATGGAAGTATGTCAGCACATTATGAAAATACAATTTTAATTACAGAAAAAGAGCCAGAAATATTGACAATACTTTAGAACTAGTGTATAATATAGTAGTTATTATTGGATTTGGAAAAAATAGGTAAAATAAATACCATAAATTAATAACAAATAGCTCTATAGGAGGGGATATTTTGGCAAAGGAAGATGTTATTGAAGTAGAAGGAATGGTAGTAGAATCATTACCAAACACAAACTTTAAGGTTGAACTTGAAAATGGACATCAAATATTAGCTCATATTTCAGGAAAACTTAGAATGAATTATATAAAAATTCTACCAGGTGATAAAGTTAAAGTTGAACTTTCACCATATGACTTAACTAAAGGTCGTATAATATGGAGAGCAAAGTAAAAAAATTAACCCAAATATATAAATAAAAGCCAAAGGCTTATATAATAGGAGGTGCAAAAAATGAAAGTAAGACCATCAGTAAAAAAAATATGTGACAAATGTAAAGTAATAAAAAGAAAAGGGGTAATTAGAGTTATTTGCGAAAACCCTAAACACAAACAAAGACAAGGTTAATTTTAAATTAGTTTATAACACAAATAG
>CAOSZT010000003.1:33797-37578 GCA_948528155.1 uncultured Clostridia bacterium
ACATATCGATTTGTGTTTATATATATGTCTTGAGGATATCTAAAGACCCAAAAGCATGGGTGCATTTCACCTTTAGAGAAAATAAAGACAAATTAGCAACTAATGTGTTGCAAAAATAGTAATAATTAATAAGTAAAAAATTTTGGAGGTGCAAAATAATATGGCTCGTATAGCAGGAGTAGATCTACCTAAAGAAAAAAGAGTAGAAGTAGGACTTACATATATTTATGGAATAGGATTAACAAGTTCTCAAAAAATTCTAGCAAAAGCTGGAATTAATCCAGATACTAGAGTAAAAGATTTAACTGATGATGAAGTTAATAATATAAGAAAAGTTATTGATGAAACATATACAGTTGAAGGTGATTTAAGAAGAGAAGTTGCTTTAAACATAAAAAGACTTACAGAAATAGGATGCTACAGAGGATTAAGACATAGAAGAGGATTACCTGTAAGAGGACAAAGAACAAAAACAAATGCTAGAACAAGAAAAGGTCCTAGAAAGTTAGTGAGTAAAAGCAAAAAATAAAATCGATTACAATCGGCATCTTGCACATTTTTGCAATTTTTTAAAAACTTCGATATACAAACGTATAATCTCAGCTTTTAAAAAATCACAAAAATGCACAATATACCAATTCTAATCAATTTTAATGGAATTATAAGAATTAAGTTCACTTAAAATGAAGGAGGGAATTTTAGAAAATGGCTAATAAAACAACAACAAGAAAACCTGTAGCTAGAAGAAATAGAAAAAACATTGAAAAAGGAGCAGCACATATTCATTCTAGTTTTAATAATACAATAGTTACAATAACAGATACACAAGGAAACACAATTTCTTGGGGAAGTGCTGGAGAATTAGGATTCAAAGGTTCAAGAAAAAGTACACCATTTGCTGCTGGACAAGTAGCAGAAACAGCAGCTAAAGCTGCTATGGAGCATGGATTAAAATCAGTTGAAGTATTTGTTAAAGGACCAGGATCTGGAAGAGAAGCAGCAATAAGATCATTACAAACAGCAGGACTTGAAATTAGTGCAATAAAAGATGTAACACCAATACCACACAATGGATGTAGACCACCAAAAAGAAGAAGAGTATAAAAAACAATTAAGAAAACTTTGAATAAATAAAAGCGACGTAAAGTTGGCAGACAAAAAATTTAGAAGATTTTTTGGAAACAATGAACGAAGCGAAGTGTAGTGAAAGGAGAAAATATAATGGCAAGATATAAAGACGAACAATGTCGTAGATGCCGTAGAGAAGGACAAAAGTTGTTCTTAAAAGGTGATAGATGTTATACAGACAAATGTAGTGTATCAAGAAGAAACTATGCACCAGGACAACATGGACAAAAAAGAGCAAAACTTTCTGAATACGGTACACAATTAAGAGAAAAGCAAAAAGTAAAAGCATATTATGGAATTGGAGAAAGACAATTCAGAAAATATTTTGAAATGGCTTCAAATAAAAAAGGTGTAACAGGTGAAAATCTATTACAAATATTAGAAAGTAGATTAGATAATGTTGTATATAGATTAGGATTTGGAACATCTAGAGCACAAGCAAGACAATTTGTAAATCATGGACAATTTGAAATAAATGGTAAAAAGGTTGATATACCATCATATTTAGTAAAAGCAGGAGATGTAATCACAGTTAGAGAAATCAAGAAAGACAATTCTACAATAAAAGCTAATGTTGAACAAAATTCAGCTAGATTAGTTCCAGCTTGGTTAGAAAAAAATAATGAAAAACTAAGTGGTAAAGTAATTAGATTATCTGCTAGAGAAGACATAGATCTTCCAATAGAAGAACATTTAATAGTAGAGCTTTACTCAAAATAATAGTTTTGGAAAGTAAGTGTAAAGGTTTAATCAAAACTTTAAAATTTTACTTAAAAAAACTCATAAGTTTTTATAAAGAGTTTGAGATAATCTCAATTTAGGAGGTAAAAATGATAGAATTTGAAAAGCCAAATATTGAATGTCTAGAAATTGATGATGCAAATAATTATGCTAAATTTGTATGTGAACCATTAGAAAGAGGATATGGTGTAACAATAGGAAATTCACTAAGAAGAATATTACTTTCATCACTTCCAGGATGTGCTATAACTAGTGCAAAAATAGAAGGAGTACTACATGAATTTTCAACAATACCAAATGTTGTTGAAGATGTACCAGAATTAATTGTTAATTTAAAAAATGTAAGACTAAAATTTGATGAAAATGAAGAAAAAATATTAAGAATAAATTTCAAGGGTGAAGGGGAAGTTACAGCAGGAGATATAGAAACAGATGGAACAGTAGAAATATTAAATCCAGATTTACATATAGCAACAGTTTCAGAAGGAGGAAAACTATTTGTAGAAATGACAGCAGACAGAGGAAGAGGATACAATTCATCTGAAAAAAATAAAAAGCAAAATCAAGATATATCAGTACTTCCAATTGATTCAATATATACACCAGTAAAAAAAGTAAACTATCAAGTAGAAAATACTAGAGTTGGTCAAATGGTTGATTATGACAAACTAAGTATTGAAGTATGGACAGATGGTAGTTTAAAAGCTCATGAAGCTTTAAGTTTAGCAGCAAAAGTAATGACAGGACATCTTGAATTATTTATAGATTTATCAGAAACAACTAGAAATACACAAGTTATGGTTGAAAAAGAAGAATCTAAAAAAGAAAAAGTTTTAGAAATGTCTATAGAGGAATTAGAGCTATCAGTTAGGTCATATAACTGCTTGAAAAGAGCAAATATATCAACAGTTGAAGATTTAATAAGTAAATCTGAAACAGAAATGATGAAGGTTAGAAACTTAGGTAAAAAATCTTTTGATGAAGTAACAGAAAAATTACATTCATTAGGCTTGGACTTTGCACAAGAAGAAGACTAAAGCATTAAAAATAAGAAAATAAAATTTAAGAATAAAACTGCGATGGAAATTTGTAAGATAAATTTTTAATGTAAAAATTTTTAATAACAATTAATTATAGAAACGCAGTAAAAGGAAGGTGAGAAAATTGGCAACAAATAGAAAATTAGGTAGAACTACAGATATAAGAAAAGCAATGTTAAAGAATTTAACAACTGATTTATTAGTTCATGGAAAAGTTGAAACAACATTAGCAAGAGCTAAAGAAGTTAAATCAATAGTAGATAGTATTATATCACTTGCAATAAAAGAAAAAGACAATTTCGAAGAGGTAGAAGTAAAAATTGTTAAAGCAAAATTAGATTCTAAAGGTAATAAAGTTACAGAATTAGTTAAAAGCAAAAATGGTAAAGAATACCTAAAAGTAGTAAAGGAAGAAACTACTGAAAAAAGACAAAAAGATATGCCATCAAGATTAAATGCTAGAAGAAAAATAATGAGAAAAGTTAATAAAATAAAAGATTCTAAAGGTAATAACATAGATGTTCCAGCTAAATTATTTAATGACATTGCTACAAAGTATGCTGGAAAAAATGTTGGTGGTTATACACGTATAGTAAAAGCAGGTCCTAGAAGAGGAGATGCAGCAGAAGTTGCTATATTACAATTAATATAAATAATTTAGATAACAAAATATGGGATTAAGTATATTTTTATAATAATTACTTAATCTCATATTTTATTAAAAAGCATATATATAAATTATTTGAAAATCATTTATATATATGCTTTTTGACTACTTAATTATAAAAGGTATTATTTAGTAATGTTATAGTTTAGGTGATAATTTATATCCGCAAAAGAGCTATAAGATATTATTTTTTATCCATTCCCAA
>CAOSZT010000004.1 GCA_948528155.1 uncultured Clostridia bacterium
GCTTGAAAGAGCATTAGTTAATTTAGATAAATTTTAACAAGCCCCTATTGTTCTTTATAAAATTTGTTAGTTAGTTATTAGTTAGCTGTAGTACAAAAATAACTTATAAAAATTACATAATTTTCAGATTGACAAAATTATGTAAATGTGTTAAAATTTGGTAGGTTATTTATTTACAATTAATAGTTTGTAAAAAATAAGACTTATTTCTTGTAATCAAATTTCAATAAATTACTTGAAAAAAAACGTGAATCAATATATAATAATACAAATTAAAAAAAGTTTTATTTGTAAGGACAAAAGAAAATTTGGAGGTATAAAAATGGCTACAAAGGAAAAAAATATATGGATATTGTTAGTGTTTTTGTTAGCTGGATTAGTAATAGGGGGATTATTAGGTAAGCTAGCATCAGGTGTGCCTTGGCTTTGGTGGTTATCTTATGAGCAATCTTTTGGATTAGAAAGTCCATTATTATTAGATTTTAAGGTATTGGAATTGACTTTAGGTTTAATGTTGAATATAAATGTTGCAAGTATAATCGGAATGGGATTAGCTATATTTATATATAAAAAGGTATAAAAAAAGAAGAAAAGTGGGACAAATATAAAATGAAAGGAAGTTTTAATTTGTCACTAAAAATTAAAGAATTACCAGAAACAGAAAGACCATATGAAAAATTAGAATTATATGGTGAAAAAATTTTATCAAATGCAGAATTATTAGCAATAATAATAAAGAGTGGAACTAAAGAAGAGACTTCAGTGCAAATAGCACAAAGAATTTTGAATCTAAATTATGACCCTCAAATGGGTGAATTAAATTTCTTAAAAGATTTAAGTTTACAAGAACTTATGCAAATAAAGGGAATTGGACGAGTAAAAGCAATACAATTAAAGGCAGTATGTGAATTGGCAATTAGGATGTCTAAACCGTCTAATTATAAAAAAGTTCAAATAAAAAGTTCAGAGCATATAGCAAAATTAGTATTAGAAGAATTAAGATTTGAAAAAAAGGAATATATAAGACTGTTTTTGCTCAATACTAAAAATGAGATACTTAAAATGATGAATGTGGCTCAAGGTGGAACTAATTTTGCTAATGTAAATATGAAAGAGATAATTTCAGAAGCATTAAAAATAAAAGCTCCAAAAATTATATTAGTTCATAATCATCCATCAGGAGATCCAACACCTAGTAAGGCTGATATTAAATTTACAGACCAATTATATAATGCAACTAAAATGTTTGATATTGAGTTATTAGATCATATTGTAATTGGTGATATGAATTTTAAAAGTGTTTTTGTAGAAACTAAGAAATTGGTAGACAAAATAAAAAATGTGTAAGCAACTGAAGTTTGTAAAAAATACATTTATTATGATAAGTTAAATTTTTATTTATAATAAGTGCTAATTATAAGAAAGGATTGAAAAATATGAAATTTTTTACGTTTGGTTCAAAAGATATAGGGATAGATTTGGGGACAGCAAATATTTTGGTAACATTAAAAGGGAAAGGTATTGTTTTAAAAGAGCCTTCTGTTGTTGCAATAGATAGAAAAACTGGAAATATAATGGCAACAGGAAAAGATGCTAAAGATATGCTTGGTAGAACACCAGAGCAAATAAATGCTATAAGGCCATTAAAAGATGGAGTGATTGCTGATTTTACAGCTACTCAGTTGATGCTTAGAAATATTATAGAAAAAGTTGAGAAGAAATATAATGTTGGAAGACCAAGGGTTGTAGTAGGTGTTCCTTCTGGAATTACTGAAGTTGAAGAAAGAGCAGTAGAGGAATCTGTTATGCAAGCAGGTGCTAAAGAAGTATATTTAATTGAAGAACCTATGGCAGCAGCAATTGGAGCATCTTTAGATGTTGCTGAGCCAAGTGGGAATATTATTGTTGATATTGGTGGAGGTACAACTGAAGTTGCAGTTATTTCTTTAGGTGGAATTGTAACAAGTTATTCATTAAGAGTTGCTGGAGACCAGTTAGATAAAGATATTGTAAATTATGTAAAAAAAGAAATGAATTTAGCAATAGGAGAAACAACAGCAGAACAAATAAAAATGCAGATAGGTTGTGCAATGTCTCCTATGACTGAAATGTCAATGGATATAAGAGGAAGAGATTTGGTGGATGGATTGCCTAGGAATGAAGAAATAACATCACTACAAGTTGAACAAGCAATGAAAGAATCAATAGGTAAAATTGTTGATGTTGTAAAAAGTACTCTTGAAAAAACACCACCTGAACTTGCTTCAGATATTATGGAAAAAGGAATAGTTCTTGCTGGTGGGGGTGCTTTGATTAAAGATTTAGACAAGCTTTTAAGTGTAGAGACAGGTATGCCAGTATATATTGCAGAGGAACCATTAGATAGTGTTGTTAGAGGTGCTGGAAAAACTTTGGAAGATTTAGAAAGATTAAAAACAGTACTTATGAATTCAAGAAAAAGAAGATAATTATTGTTTTAAGTATTTCATTAAAAATAAATTAGCAAATATTATTTAATAATGTAGAATTTCAGAAAGGAGAAGAATATGTATAGAAGTAAAAAAAATGGATTATTAGGAATTTTAATTACAGTAGTAGTTCTGATTTTAATAGTTATATTTTCTAATAGAGAAACAAATACATCATTCTTTGAAAATGTTGCAAATAAATTAGTAATGCCAGTTCAAAATGGGCTAACATATCTAAAAAATAAAATTAGTGGAAATTCTACATTTTTTACAGATATTAATAATCTAAAAACAGAAAATAAAAATTTAAAAGAAAAGAATAGTCAATTAGAGCAAGTATTAAGAGAGCTTGAAAATATAAGGACAGAGAATGAAACATTAAAAGAATATTTAGGATTGACAGAAAAATATAATGATTATAAAACAATACCAGGATATGTAATAAATAAAGATATTAGTAATTATTCAAAAGTTATAGTAATTAATGTAGGAAAAAAAGATGGTGTAGAAAAAGATATGCCAGTAATTGCAGATGAGGGATTAGTTGGACATGTTATTTCTGTAACAAATGATACTGCCAAAGTAAGAACAATAATAGATACTTCAAGTTCAATAAGTTGTTTGATGAGTACAAACAAAGATAGTATAGTTTGTAAAGGTACTTTAGAAAGTAGTTTACAACTGAAAGCAATGTATATACCAACAGATGCTAATTTGGTACAGGGAGATAGTGTTGAAACTTCTGGGCTAGGAGGTATTTATCCTAAAGGTATTCATGTAGGTGTTATAAAGAATATTGTTAATACAAAAAATATTACAGATAGATATGCAATAGTAGAAACAGCTGTAGATTTTAATAAATTAAACACAGTATTGGTTGTAAAAAATAATTAATGATTATTATAGGATAAATTATGTATTTAGGAGTTAGAGGTTAGTGGAACATTAAAGAAATAGGTAACGAGGTGAAATTTTGAAAAAAGTTATAATAAATATAATTTTAGTAGTATTATGTTTTGTAATATATTTTTTACAATCTAATTTTTTTAATTGGTTTACAATTGCAGGAGTAATGCCTAATCTTTTTGTAATATTTATATTATTTATAGGATTATTTGGAAATAGAATAATGGCAATAGTGTATAGTACTATAATAGGCATATTTTTAGATTTATTATTTGAGCAAAGTGTAGGTGTAAATCTAATTGGATTTGTACTTATTGGAATTATAGCAACTATTTTTGACAAAAATTTTTCTAAAGATAGTAGAGCGACAATTATGTTTATGGTATTTGGCTCAACGATATTTTTTGAAATAGTAACATATTTTATGAATTATTTATTATATTCTGTGAATACAGAAGTTTTTAAATTTATTATGATACTGATATTAGAAGTTATTTATAATATTATAATTACAATAATTATATATCCAATTTTGCAAAAATGTGGATATTATATAGAAAATGAATATAAAGGAAATAAGATTTTAACAAGATATTTTTAAAAGAAGGTGATAAGTTGGCGAAAGGAATTAATAAAAAAAGTATTAATTTTAGATTTAATACAATGACAATATTTACATATGTAATAGGAATAATATTAATTATACAATTATTTAACCTTCAGATAATACATGGCGCAACATATAGAGAGCAATCTAATACTAGATTAACAAGAGAAAGTACATTAGAAGCAGCAAGAGGTGAAATATTAGATAGATCAGGTAATGTTTTAGTTTCATCTACTCAAAGATTTAATTTAGAATTGTATAAAAGTAAAATAGATACAAATACATTAAATAATACAATACTAAAAATGATAAATGTATTAGAGAAATATAATATAAATTATACAGATTCTTTTCCTATAAAAATAGATCCATTTGAATTTACGATTTCAGGAGAGGCATTACAAAAATGGAAAAAAAATTATGATATTGATGAGAATATGACTGCTGAGCAAGCTTTTTATAAATTTAGAGATAAATATAAAATTGAAAATGAAGATATATTGGAGATAAAAAAAATTATAGCAATTAGGTATGCAATTATAAGAGAAGGATATAGTAGTACAAAGTCGATAACCATAGCTAAAGATATTTGTAGAGAAGCAGTGGCGGAATTTAGTGAAAATGCAGATGAATTTCCAGGATTAAGTATTTCAGTACAACCAGTTAGGCAATATAAAGAGGGGACTTTAGCATCACATATTTTAGGATATGCTTCAAAAATAAGTGATCAAGAATATCAAAGTCGAAAGGATGAATATGAACCAAATGATATTATAGGAAAGACAGGTGTAGAATATCTTTTTGAGGATTATTTGAAAGGGAAAAAGGGAACAAAGCAAATTGATATGGCAGTTGATGGTACTATAACGGCTGAAGTGGTTGAAAAAGAAGCAGTTGCAGGAGCTAATGTTATACTAACAATAGATTCTAAGCTTCAAAAAATGGCAGAAGAAGCTTTAAAATCAAATATAGAAAAAATTAGAGGAGGAGGATTTGGAAAAAACTATGATGCTAAAGGTGGATCTGCTGTTGTTATGAATGTAAAGACTGGTGAAGTTTTGGCAATGGCAAGTTATCCAGATTATAATCCTCAATCATTTGCAGATGGAATAAGTAATGAGGAATGGCAAAATTATTCAAATAATAAATCATATCCATTATTAAATAAGAGTATACAAAGTGCTTATGAGCCAGGCTCTATATTTAAAATGATAACAGCTATTGCTGGATTAGAATCTAATAATATAACTTTAACTGAAAAAATGAATGATACAGGTGTTTATAATAAGTATGGAGGTAGTTGGAATTGTTGGTATTATACTGATTATCATAGAGGACATGGTTATCTAAATGTAATTGGAGCAATTGAAAAATCTTGTAATTTCTTTTTTTATGAAACTGCTGATAGAATGGGAATAGATACATTAGATAAATATGCTAAATATTTTGGATTAGGTGTAAAAACAGGAATAGAGCTTCCAGGTGAAGTATCAGGAATTTTGGCAAGTAAAGAGTACACACAATCGATAAATACAACTTGGAATCCAGGAGATACAATAAATGCAGCTATTGGGCAAGGTTATAATAAATTTACACCTTTACAAATGGTAAAATATATAAGTATGATTGCAAATGGTGGGAATAAAATTGATGTAAGTATAATAAAATCAATTCAGAATTCTGATGAAACACTAGTTTCAAAAGATGAGATTGATGAATTTGTGAATAAAAAAATGGGATTTGAAAATGGTACACAAAATGATGATATTATTTTAAATAGTGAATATGTGAATGCAGTAAAACAGGGAATGAAGTCTGTTACAAGCGGAGAGTCTGGGACTGCTTATGCAAGGTTTAGAGATTTTAATATTGAGGTTGGTGGAAAAACTGGTTCTGCTGAAGCTGGAAAAGATGAGAATAATAATGATATTGTAAATGCTTGGTTTGCAGCTTTTGCCCCTTTTAATGACCCTGAAATCGCTGTAGTTGTTATGGTAGAGAATGGTGGTCATGGTAATTATACTGCTGAGGCTGTTAGAGATATTATGGCTGAGTATTTTGGAATGAATACTCAAAATGTGACTGAAAATATGCAAGCTATTTCTTATACAGAGAGTATGAGGTAAAATTCTTTAATTTTTTACTAGAAATTATTTTAAAATAATATGTTAAATTGTGTATATAAAGGAGTGTTGAAATGTGAGTAATTGTGTTAGTATTAATTTGAAAACAGATCAAATTGTTATTAAAATTTTTGAGCATGCAGAACAAGGAGAAATAATAAAAGATTTGACACAAAAGTTACCTGATTTGAAGAATTTGTATAAAGATGCAAAGACACCTATAAGAATTTCGGGCAAGGTTTTAAAAAATAGGGAAATTGATGAAATTAAGGATTTAGTAAAGGCTGAAATAAATGTGGATATAGAATTTGATACTCCTAAAAGTTTGGGATTATCTAGTATTATAAAAACTTTTAAAAAGGATATTGCTGTTTCTGAAACTAAGTTTCATAGAGGATCTTTAAGATCAGGACAAAAAATAGAAACAGAGGGAAGTATTGTTATTATAGGTGATGTAAATTCAGGGGCAGAAGTTGTGGCTTCGGATAATATTGTTGTTGTTGGAAATTTAAGAGGTTTAGCTCATGCAGGTGCTAAAGGAAATAAAGAGGCCATTGTAGCAGCTGGAAATCTTGAGGCTGTGCAAATAAGAATTTCTAATGTAATTAAAGAAATACATGGAAATGAGGATCATTTACATACACAGGCTTATGTTTATGTAAAAGATGATCAAATAATAATTGAATAATTTTAAGGTGATTATATAAATGAAGATTAATATTTATGAAAAAAGCAGTAAAAATAAGATTATATATAACATTTCATCTTTTACATCTTCTTGGTATAGGAAAAATAGTAAACCTAAGATTATTAGGTCATCTAAAAATAGTTTTATACCTAGTATTTCAAATATGGCTTGTTCAGTGTTAGATTTTGAGCTTGACCTTGAATTAATAGTATTACTAATTTCTTTTGAATTAGTAATACTATTTTTTGTTTCTTGCTTTTGTATTGGAATGTGTGCTTGGTTAGTTGTTGGCTTAGAATTATAATTTGTACTAGTTGTATTGTATGGTGTGATATTTGTACTATTATAGTAGTTTGCATTTTGGCTATAGTTATTATTATATCTGTGGTAGTATTTATAATATGGGTAGTTATATTGATAATTGAAAAATGGTAGGTTAAACATTGTTATTATTCTCCTTGTTATTTTCTTTCATAATTTCTGCTATTTTAGAAACATTTAATAAGTTCATGTAGTTGTCAAGTTGACCTTTTTTACTGTCACGAAGATATGGTTTTAAAGAGTTTAGAAGGTTTGCTCTTGGATCGTTTTGATTATTATTCATTTTGCCTAAAACTGATGTCATTTTCATTATTGTGTTCATGTCTATATTACTAAAGTCAAAGTTGTTGGTAGTATTAGAGTTTGTATTGTTTTCTGTTGGGTTAGAAGATTCATAATTACTGTTATTATTATAGTTATTATTTTCATTATTGTGTGATTGCTGATTTTGATGTTGTTCTTGTACATTATTTTGTTGATTTGATAGCATTTTGGAGAAGTTTTGTATCATTTCTGGAGATATGTTAGATAATGCTTCTGATATATTTCCATTATCTACCATGTTTTTGATATTGTTCATTGTATTTTCGTCAATATTCATATTGTTCATTTTTATCACCTCTTTTATATTATATTAGTTTTATTTTTATATATGTAGTTATATATATTTTATGTTGTGAATTGGTAAATTGTTACTTTTTTATTGTTTATTATAAAAATTTATTTAGAGTGCTTTGTACCAAATTAAATATTTTGGGCTATTAAAAAGTATTATCTAGTAATTTATTAATGAAGGATATCATACAAAATGGAGAATTAGAGAGGATAAAAATAGACAGTTAATATTGACAAATGACTTCGAAATACATATAATAGAAATGAAGAAAGCAAATAAGATTTTAAAAGATAATAAAAATGATAGAATAGCACAATGGATGACTTTCTTTGATAATCCAAATAGTGTGGAGGTAAAAAAAATGAGTGAAGAAAATGAAGATATTAATGAAGCTTTGGAACAATTAAGGAAATTAAGTTCAAATAAAGAATTAGTAGAATTAATGGATAGGCAAGATAGGTATGAAAGAGATCGTAGAGCTGAACTTCAATATGCAACTGAAGAGGCAATGGAGAAAGGAATGAAACAGGGAATAGAACAAGGAGTAAAACAGGGAATAGAACAGGGAATAGAACAGGGAATAGAACAGGGAATAGAACAGGGTATAAAGCAAGGAATAGAACAAGGTCTTAAAGATGGAGAAAGAAATAAAATGATTCAAATAGCGAAGAAGTGTTTAGAAAAAGAAATGGATTTAAAGGAAATATTAGAGATAACTGGTTTAAATGAGGAAGAAATACTAAAATTAAAAAATGAAGAGTTTGCATAACAAAAGGAAAATTGTTTAATTATTTAAAAAATTAATTAAATTCAAAATATTTATAAGGTGTGTTAAATAGTTAATCAATTTACACATCTTAATATTTTTGTTAATACTTTAATTATTCCAATCACACATTAATATTTGAGAATTATTTATATATAAGCTTTTTGACTACTCAACTATAAAAATGTATATCTTGTAGTTACAGTTCAGGGGCTAATTTATAGTTCTTTTGCTACTCTATAAAATTAAAGTTTGACCTGAACTGTAAAATTTTGTAACAAATGTAAACTAAAAATTGGAAAAACCATTGAAAAATGACAAAATTTAGTGTATAATTTAGTAGAAGTGTTATGTAAAAGAAATTATTTTTTAATATATCTGAAACTGTAATGAAATTACAATAAAACTGAAGTGGTAATTTTTGGCATTTGGGTTATATGTAAAAAATAAATAGTAAAATTAACATATTTATAAAAGTTTATAGAAAAAAGTATGAGTGTTTTAGGAGGTAAATTTTATGAAACAAAAACTTTTAAAAATCGCAACAGTAGTGATAATGATTATTACATTAACATTGGCAAATTTTTTATTGTTATGTGTTGATGTGGTTTCTTATGCTATTGATGTAAATAGTGGTGATAGTAGTACAAACCATAAAAATATAGAATTTATGGCTTATTTTAAAGATGAAAAAGGAGAAAAAGTTACATCATTAAATATTCCTATAAATAAAAATGACTTAAAATTATATTTTCATATATCAGTAAAAAAGGAAGGATATTTTAATGGAAGTATAAACTTAGAAAATTCTAATTTTAAGTTTGATAAAGAAAGTTTAAATAGTGATATTAGTTATGTTGATGAAAATACCATAACTTTGAATCAAATTAATGCAGGTGATATAAAAGATATAGAAATAGATATAGATGTTATAAAAAATGATATATATGATTTAAAATTAATTAATTTTGTAAATGAAATTTCTATAAATGGTATATATAAAGATAGTACAGAAAAAGATATTAAAATAAAGTCTATAAAAAATGTTGAATTGATATTAAATAATCCTTATAATGATAATAATGCAATTTTAACACAAAGTGTTATAACAAATAAAGTATTAAGTTATAAGGGAGAGAAAAAAAGGATTGTACAAATTCAAGTTAATTCAGGTGTAGATGGTAATTTGTTTCCAATAAAGACATCTTCATTGAAAATAACAACTCCTAAAATTTTAAATAAGTATCCAGAAAAGGTTTTGGTAAATTCTATTGATATTTTGACTTCAACTGGAAATCGAGTTTCAGATAGTGATTATAATTATAATAAAGAAGATGGGATTGTCAATATAGATTTACAAAATGTTTTATTAGAAGATAATAAAGTTAATTGGATTAAAACAGGAGAAGATGTTATCACTTTAACATATATTTATGAAGCAGATGAAGAAACAGAAAAAATAGAAAATCTAAGTGAACAATCTTCTAATATAGATTTGAGTATTTCTTTTTATGACTTAAATAATACTATAATAAAAGTTTCAAATAGTATGGAGATAGATAATGAAGAGAAAGATTCAATAATAACTTCTAATGTAGTTCAAAATGAAAATAGTATATATAAAGGAAAATTATATTCAGAAATATCAAGAGATATAGAATTTAGTACATTTATAAATGTAAATTTGACTGATGTATCAGAGTTTATTAATATTATTGAAAACAGAGAGACTATAGAAGGAGATAATTTTAGTTATAACTTTAATTCTGTATATAAAAAGACTTTAATTAAAAAGACTGATTTAGAAGAGATTTTTGGACAAGATGGATATATAAATATATTAAATGCAGAAAATAAAAGATTAATTTCTACTATAAGAATTGATAGTGAAGTTGATGAAAATGGTTATATAAATATAATATATCCAAATGATGTTACACAAATAGAAATAGAAACTTCTAAACCTGAAACAGTAGGAAAAATTGAAATTAAACATGTTAAGACTATTAAAAATATTAATAATTATTTATTAGCAGGAGCTTCTAAGTTAAAATATAGTGTTAATGGAAAATATATAGTAAATAATGAAGACACAGAAATGAATGAAATATTTTCAGATATAGAATTAAAAGAAACAGAAACATCAGCAAAACTAGAAATTAGCAAAGAAAACTTATCAGCAATGACTATTAATCAAAATGTTGAGTTTAGAGTTATTTTAGAGTCTAAAAATGAAAATAATGAATTATATAAAAATCCTATAATAAAACTTGAATTACCAGATAAATTTGAGAATATAGATGTTAAATCTATAAATTTATTATATGAAGATGAGTTACAAATTGCTTCAACAGTTTTAAAGGGAAATACTATTGAAATTATTTTAAAAGGAGAGCAAACAAAATATAAAGAAGAAGCAATTGAGGGGGCAGTATTAATAATAAATGCTGATTTAACTACAAGTAAAAAAGTTGCAAGTTCTACTGAGCAAATTATTTTGACTTATAGTAATGAAAATGTAAGGAATTATAAAGAAAATGCGGTAATAGGACAAGAGGAAAAACATATCAATATTATTTCATATGCAGGTTTGATTACAATAAATAAAATTAATGGTTATGATGTTGAAGTTATAAATAATGAAGGAAATAGAAATGCAAAATTAGCAATAAATACAGATACTACAACTACTAAAATTGAAAATGAGATTATAAATAATGTTGGAAATACAATAAATAATGTAAATATATTAGGGATCTTTCCTACAGAAGAAGCAGTGAAAGGTGTTAATAATATAGAAACAAAAATAATTGAGGCGATTGCAGTACAGGGAATAGATACAAGTAGAGTAAAGGTTTATTATTCTAATAATGCAGATGCAACAACTGATTTAAATAATAAATTAAATTTGTGGACTGAAAATATTGAAGATGCAAAAAATGTGAAAAAGTATTTAATTGTAATAGATAAATTAGAGGTTTATGAGCAAATTAATTTATCTTATGTTACAGAAATACCTGAAAACTTAGAGTATAATGCAATTGCTGAATTGGGTTATGAAATTTATTATATTAATAATGAAACTAATATAACAGAACAAATAAAATTGCATAATTTATCATTAGGAACAGGAAAAGGTCCTATTGTAGATACAACTTTAAAAGCATATGTTGGTAATAAAGAAGCAAATAAAGTGAGAGAAGGTGAAATTGTAACATATTCAATAACAGTTGCAAATACAGGAACTGAAGAAGCACATAATATAGAAATTTTTGGTAAAGTGCCAGAAAATACAGTATTTGTAAAGGAAAATCAAATGGAATATGAAATGTCTAATGAAGATTTAGATTTTATACCTTTTACTACATATGAAGATATACAAGATGTTAAATTTGATTTAGAAAGTTTAGCAGTTGGAGAATCTGTTACAAAAACATATCAAGTAAAAGTAAATGATAAAACACAAGGACAAACAATTTCAAATGAGTTGACAACAACTTATGGAGAAGTTACAAAAAATTCTAATGAAATTATTAGTGATATAGAATCAGGAAATATTAGATTAGAATTGTATGCAGCAGATGATGCTAGTGGAGTGCTAGAAAATACTTATTTATATAGATATGTTGTAAATGTAGAAAATGTTTCAGATAAAGACAAAAAAGATGTAAGATTTAATGTAGATGCTGATGATATTATTGATATTCAAGAGATATTTTATATGACACCTGAAAATGAGTATGTTTCAGAAAAAGAGAATAAATATATAGAAATAAAAAGTTTAAAGGCAGGAGAGAAAGTTGAAGTTTGTATAGTTGTAAAATCTAAGACTATTGCAAATGGAGATGTACAAAATGGTAAATTATCAGCAAATATAGTTGATAATAATGTTTCATATTATTCTAATGTAGAGGAAGTGACAGTAAAACCTATAAATTTACAAACATCAATATATTCAGAAAATAGTGATAGCTATGTAAAAGGAGGAGATACAATTGAATATATAGTTAGTTTGAAAAATAATGCTAAAACTAATTTAGCTAATATTGTTATAGCAAATACATTATCTGATAAAACAACATTACTTGAAATAACTAAAAATGGTGATGTGTTAGATGAAGGGAATTATTCACAAGAAGTTGAGTTTGAGAATGATAGTGATGTTATTAAAATATCTAGTAAATTGAATGCTAATGAACAAGCTGAGTATAAAGTAAAAGCAGTTGTTAATAAAGTTCCAGGAAATGTTTCATCAATAGAAATTGCTAACAGTATTTCTGTTTTATCAGAAGGTGTGAATGTTGTTACAAGTGAAATAAAACATATTTTAGAACCAGAATATACAGAAACAGATGATTTTGATAATGACAACAATAATAATGATAATACAAATAATGGAGATGAAGATAATTCACAAAATAATGGAAATGATCAAAATAATGACAACAATAATTCAGATAATATAAATGATTCTAATAATGGAAATGGAAGCGGAAATATAGAAAATGTTGAAAAGGTAAAATCTATTTCAGGAACTGCTTGGATTGACGAAAATGAAAATGGATCAAAGGATTCAAACGAAAAAGCATTAAATGATATTACAGTAAGATTGTTAGATACAAAAACAAATACATTTGTTAAAGATGTAAATGATAAGGAAATATTAGTAAAAACAAATGATAAAGGTTTTTATAGTTTTGATTCTGTTAAAAATGGTGAGTATATAGTAGTGTTTGAATATGATACAACTAAATATATTTTAACATCATATTTAAAAGATGGAGTAAATAGTAAAAATACATCAAAAGTTATTAATAAAGTAATGCCAATTTCTGGAGTAGATAAGACTGTTGGTGTAACTGGAATAATTAAAGTAGATAATAATAATATTTCAAATGTAAATATAGGTTTACAAAATGCTAAGAACTTTGATTTAAAATTGGATAAATATATAAGTAAAGTAGTAATACAAAATTCTAAAGGAACTACTACTAGAAATTATACTAATACTACTTTTGCAAAGGAAGAAATCGATTCAAAACTTATGAATGGTACAACAGCTATAGTTGAATATACAATAAAGGTTACAAATATAGGAGATACAGATGCTTAT
The DNA here is from genome assembly GCA_948528155.1 of uncultured Clostridia bacterium. Lineage (GTDB taxonomy): Bacteria > Bacillota > Clostridia > TANB77 > CAG-508 > CAG-269. The sequence goes on from CAOSZT010000004.1 coordinate 13,609, forward strand.
GTAAAAAAAATAGCTGATTATATTTCAAAAGATTATAAGTTTACATCAGAATTAAATAAAGATTGGTATCAATCAGGAAGTACATTATATAATTCAAGTTTAGCAAATAGTAAATTAAAAGCTGGTGAAAGTAAAGAAATTAAATTAATAGTTACAAAACAAATGACTGAAAATAATACAGGTTTAGTAAATAATACAGCAGAAATAGTTGAAAGCTATAATGAGTTAGGATTAAAAGAAAATAAGACTAATAATAAGGGATCAGCAGATTTAATTTTAAGTATAAAAACTGGACAAATTGCGACTACTATAATTCTTATTTTATTAATAATTGCTATAATTGGGGCAGTTTCTTATATTGGAGGAAAATATGTTATTAAAAGAAGAGGAAGAATATAAAAGAAAGGAGGTTTGATATAAAATGATATATGGTGGTAGTAGAAAAAGTTACAAAAGTAAAGTTTTAATTTTAATAATTATTATACTAATTACATTATTAATAGGTATACTTTGTAAAAATTCAATAGCTGCATATTTAGGAAGTGCATCAAATGGGTTAAATAATATTAAAAGTAAAGGAAGGGCAGCTGTTGGAGATACTGTTACTGCAAGTTATAATGATTTGGTAAGTAGAAGAGATTATTATTGTGTAATGTATCAAAAACCACTTCATGGAACAGTAAATTATTCAGTAGGTAGATATATATCAATAAATGGAAATACTGCAACTAATGATGTAGGACAGTCATATACATCAATAGAAAATGGAAAATTAGCATATATTTTAAGTAGAGGAGAAGGATATGGAGCACAACATGCTTATACAACAACACAAAGAGCTTTATATAAAGAAATAAATACATGGTATGATAGTGTTGGAAGTAGATTAGGAATTAGTAACAAATGGATTTTAAACAATAGTGTTGCTGGTGGAGATTCTTTAATAGCAGAAGCTACAAATTATGCAAAAAATTTGGGTAATGATGATTCTTCAAGTGAAGGAAATGCAACTGATAAAACTAATAAAAGTAAAGTGACTGTTACATCATATACAGACAATAATGTAGAATATCTTAGAGTTGGACCTTTTAATTGGAAATTTTCTGGTAAGTTAAAATCTGTAAAAGTATATGGAGATAGTAATAATGTGATTTCTGATGTAAAATATAGTAAATTTGAAGGAAATAGTGAAAAATTTTATAATAATATAGAAGAGATTACATCAGGAAAAGATTTTTATATATCAATAAAAGCAGATTCAGGATTTTCTAAAATAGGTAAAATGGTGGCAACAACTCAAGTAACAAGTGGAGATTCAACATATTCAGCACAAATATGGTTTCTAAATTCAGCATATATGCAAAATACAATTTTAGTAAGTACAGGAACTGGTATAACATCACCAGATTCAGTTGATGCAACTTTTAATTATGATATTCCACTTATAAAAGATATTGAAATTTTAAAAATAGATTCAATAAAACAAGATGTAAAATTAGATAATGTAGCATTTATATTACAAAATAAAGAAACTGGAGAATATCTTAAAAAATCAGGATCTACATATACATTTGTAAATAAAGCACAAGCAACAGAGTTTAAAACAGAAAATGGAAGAATATCAATAAAGGGTGTACCAGTAGCAACATATGTAGCATTTGAAACAAAGAATCCAAACAAAGGATATGAAGTTCCAGAGAAAGGAACAACAATTGCTATTAGTGATAATACTAAAAAAATAACTAATGATTATCATTTAGGAAAAATTAGAATAGAAAAAGTTGATAAAGTTTACACTAATAAAAAATTAAAAGATGTAGAATTTACTTTAATAGCACAGACTGGAAAATATAAAGGTCAATATGTAGGTGTAGATGAAAAAGGAAATGCTTTTTATTCAAAGACTGCAGTATATATTAAAACAAATGATAATGGTATAATTGAAATAAATGAAATTTGGGAGGGCAAATATAAATTAACTGAAACTAGAAACCCTAATTATGGATATCTAATAGATGAGGAAAATTTAGATATTGAAACAGAAGTTAAACCATATAAAACATCTGATATACAAGTAAAAGATAGATATAGACTAGGAAATCTTGTTATAGAAAAAGTAGATATGAAACATCATGAAATAAAATTAGAAGGTGTAGAGTTTACATTAAAAGCATTAACTGGAGAATATGCAGGAAGATATATATCAACAGATATAGAAGGAAATGCAGTATATTCAGATAGTGAGGTACGTATCAAAACTAATGAAGATGGAAGACTTGAAATACATAAAATTTGGGAAGGTAAACATATATTAACAGAAGTAAATAATCCAAACTATGGATATATTATAGATGAAAATAGTAAAGTAATAGAATTAGATGTTCAGGCATATGAGACATGGGGAAAATCTATAGAAAATGAACAGGTGTATATTAGATTGTCAGGTTTTGTTTGGCAGGATATTTATCAAGGAAAAGAAAACTTAAGAAATGATTATTATAATACTAATATTCCTAGTGATTATTTAGATAAAGATGACAAGGCATTTAATGGTATTCCTATAAAATTGAAGAGAATAAGTACAGGTGAAATTGTAAAAGAAGGATATAGTGATAGAAAAGAATTTACAAACAAAGATCAAGTTACAACTTCAGAAGAGAGAAATCTATATGAAGAAATAGATGGTGGAGAATATGTATTTGAATATGTAAGAATAGATGAACTTTCAGACTATTATGTAGAATTTGAATATAATGGATTAATATATCAATCTGTAATTTCACATTTAGATCATAATAATGGGTCAAAAGCTACTGATAAAGTAGAAAGAGATATATTAGATAAAAATTTTGCATCAATTAATTCAACAGGTATAAATGAGGTTAATGTAAATAATGGAAATAGTGATGTATATAATATTAAGTACAATGAAACTGTAGAACATTCAACATCTATAAAAGACAGTAGTGCTTGTATATTACATGCAAAAACAAATGATGCAGGATGTAATATAAATAATTATTTTGTACCAGGACAAACTGAAATAAGATATATAAATTTAGGTTTGTATGAAAGAGAACAGGCAGATATGGCATTAGCTCATGACTTACAAAATGTACATGTTGGTGTAAATGGATATTGGCATGTATATAATTACAATAAGAGAAATGTTGAAAGTAAGGATTCTGAATCTTGGAATGTAGGAGTTAGATTTAAAAGTTCTTTTACAAGTACATATAAAAGACCTGTTTACAAATCTGATTTAGATTATGAAACTGCAGATAAAAGCAAAGAATTACAAGTATATTTGACTTATAAAATTGCTTTTAAAAATGAATCTAAATATCTAACAAAAGTAAATAATATATTAGACTATTTTGATAATAGATATTCTTTAGTATCAGCTGGAACAGGATTAGATAATAGGAATAATGTAACAGGAAATATTAATATTAGAGAAGTTCAAAATTATAATGACAAATATAAAAAATGTATAATAGATGTAAATTCAGTAGTACAACCATATGAAACAAGTTATGTATATGTACAATTTAAACTAGAAAGAACAGCTGTACTTGAAATTGTAAATAGTAGAGAGACTTTATATAATTGTGCAGAAATAAATTCATATACAGTTTATAAAGATCAAGAAGGAAATACAGTTGCAGCAGTAGATAAAGATTCAGTTCCAGGAAATTCAGTAATTGGAAATACAGATACATTTGAAGATGATACAAATTCAGCACCTCCTGTATTGTTAGAAATTAATGATAATGCAAGAAATATACAAGGTACAGTGTTTGTAGATAGTACATCAAATGAATTGAAAACTGGAGAAATTAGACAGGGTGATGGTATATTTAATGATGGAGAAAAGACAATAGAAGGTGTTAAAGTAACTTTACATGAATTAAATAATTCAATACCAGATATGGTTACAACAACTGATGCAAATGGTAATTTTAGATTTGAAGGGTATATTCCAGGACAGTACATTGTAACATATATTTGGGGAGATAAAACATATACAGTTCAATATTATAAGGGTACAGTTTATGATGTAAGTAGAAAACAAAATGATATGTATTGGTACAGAGGATCAGAGCATGGAAATGACATAATAGATGTTGCTACTAGAAAAACAGATGCTATTGATAATTATGATACAAGAATAAAAATAGATAATGAAATATCAGCAATTACTGATAATACTATATATGAACAAATTAGAAAAGCATATGATGGAGAAAATTCTGGTATTACAATAACTAAAATGGATTCTACAACTCCAACTATGGAATTTAGTGTAGAATATGAAACAGTAGAAACTGATGGGACTATTGATAAAGTTGAGTTTATTGTTAAAAATGTAGATTTTGGAATTGTAGAAAGAGCTAGACAACAATTAGATATGGAAAAAAGAGTATCTTCATTTAAGGTAACTTTAGCTAATGGTCAAGTATTAGCTGATGCAAAGATTGATGAAAATGGAAATTTAACTGGTTCACATGATTATGTAACTTATATGGGTCCAAATTCTAATAATGGCTTTAGTTTTAAAGGTTATGTAAGGGCAGAAATTGATAATGAATTATTAGAAGGGGCAAAATTAGAAGTTAGTTATGATATTAAAGCAATTAATAATAGTGAGTTAGATTTTATGACAGAAGTATATTACAAATATGGTACTACAGGAGGAAATATTGTTACTTTAACTCCATCAGCAGTAGTTGATTATTTAGATAAAAATTTAGGATTTGAAGCAGATAAAAATCCTGACTGGAAGGAAATAACTTTAGCAGAATTACAAACACTTAATGCTAAAAAATTGAGTGAAATAAATGCAGAAGAGTTCTTAAATAATAGAATGTTGTTATTTACAGATAAAACGGCAGTTGCTTTGAAGCCAAAAGAAACTGTTAATGTAGGATTAAATGTTTCTAAATTATTGACAACTTCAAAGGATTTAACTTTTGATAATGATGCTGAAACTGTAAGAATTGATAAACCTACAAATACTAATACTTCAACAATTCCAGGTCAAACTCCTCAACACACAGGTAGTGTTATTCAATATTTCCCTGCAGATAGTGCTGAAGAGGTACAAATTACTCCAAGTACTGGTGGTAATAAGAATTTTGTAATTCCTGTTGTTATTGGAATTACAGGCTTAGTAATATTGAGTTTTGGTGTAATTGGTATTAAAAAGAAGATTGTTGATAAATAAAATTTTATAAAAGAGGGCATTAATTTGAATTGCTCCTTTGAGTAAATATATAAAAAAGATGTGTATCTTTTTAAAAAGATACCATCTTTTTTATTATTTTATGAAATTAAACCAAGTTGGAGATGTTACTACTGATGAAAATTCAATGGTTTTTATTAATGTTAATCCTTCATTGTTTCTTTGTGCTATGTTTTTATTGTACGTATCAGCTGAATAATTATTTATTTGATATGCTGAAATTTGTTTTGGAGTCCTTCCATTTGAATCACCTACACATATTTGGATATTTCCAATGTCTATATTTTCTGTATTTATTATAAATCTTGCATATTTGTTTACATCAGCATTTGTATCTATTAGAAATATAGCAGAACTATATTCACCATAATTTTCATTATTATCATTTAAATATGTATAATTCCATCTAGAGTTTTCCCAATAATAAGGTTTTCCATTATCTGATTCATCAAAGACTTCTTCTTTATTGATAGTAGTTAGTAATTCGTTTCCTTTTTTTGTATATAATTTTATTTCTGATATTGCTGCACAATTTCCTCCAATATGGCTATATATATCAAATAAAATTGTATTTGAATTTTTTTCTCCTATAAAATCATACCATTCTGGAGATGTTATTATTGATGTAAATTCAACTTTTTTTATTAATGTTAATCCTTCATTGTTTCTTTGTGCTACATTTTTGTTATATGTTTCATTTGAATAATTATCTATACTATATACAGATATTGATTTGGGTGTACGATTTTCTGGATCTCCTATACATATATTTATGTGTGAAATTTCTGTTTCTTTTCCTATGTCTATAATAAATCTTGCATATTCTTCTGAATTACTATTATTATTATGTAGAAATAAAGTACAATTATTTCCACCTTCTAAATTATAGCTATAATTAATATTATTGTCATATAAATTGGTATAATTCCAATATGTATGATTCCAATAATAAGGTTTTCCATTATCTACACTATCAAATACTTCATTTTCAATTATGTTATAATTAATTTTATTATCATATTTATCATATATTGTGATTTCTGATATTGATGCACCATTTCCATCAAAATGACTATAAATTTCAAACAATATATATCTATTTTGTTTTTTATTTTCATTTATTGTTATATATTTGTCGATTTCGTTTTTGTATTCTGTTATTTTATTATTTTCCGAGTTTTTTTCGTTTTCTGATATTTCTTTTGCTTGTTTTGCCATATCTAGTATTTTTTTGCCAGTTAAATTATTTATGGTTATACTTACTAATATTAATAATATTATAATAGTTATAACTAAAGCTATTAATGTTATTCCTTTACTTTTTTCTTTACTTTTATATTTACTTATCAACTTATTCTCCTCTTTTGTTTATTTTTTGTATTTTTTGCTATTTTATTCTTATGACATAATATTATAATATTACAGTTTTGTCAAATAAGTCAAATATTATTAAGAATTTTCTGATTTTATGTAATTAAAGGTTGACAATATTGGGATTATTATGTATTATATATGTAAATAAGGGGGAAGAGATATGAGAAAAAATATAAGTATTTTTTTAGTTTTAATAGTATTAATTTTAGCTTTTATTATACCATCTAAAGTTAATGCTGCTGTATTAGATTTATCTAAATATATTAGTGAAGATCTAGTAACTACTTTTAAGCATGAAGGTGTTACTAATTATGATTTGACAAAATATAATAAAAATAATGACAAAAGAGTTAATATTTATGTATTTAGAAAAGATGGATGTCTAAATTGTAAAAATTTATATACTAATTTTATTGCAACTAAGTTATTAGCTAGTCATGGTGATAAGATTAGAATTACTAGTTATGAAGTGTTTAATAATGCAATTAATTATAGTTTGTTAGATAAGGCGAAAACATTGTTAAATGAATATGATCCTAATGGATATGCTACACCAATTGTATTTATAGGAGATAAAACTTTTTCGGGTGCTGATGCTTTACAAAAAGAAACAGAAATTCAAAATGCAATTGATACATTATATAATAGTAATAATAGATATGATATTCTTGAAGAACTTGGTGGTAAAAACGTATTTACAGATAATGGTAAAAATGTTACATTAACAAGTAATACTAGATTGGATAAAAATTATACTCTAAAAGTTAGTGAAGTTGATAATAAAAGTATTAAAATAGAAGATGGTTTTGAATATATAGTTTCATATGATATTTCTATGTATAATGGAACTGTAGTTGTGCCATTAAGTAATGGATCTTTTAAAATTAGAATTCCTATTACTGCTGTTTATGATAAATATAAGGTTGGTTATGTAAAAGATGGAAAAATTCAAGAGGATTTTGTAGCTACTTTTAATAATAATTATATTGAATTTACAACAACTCATCTATCTGAATATGTAGTATATGGAGCTAATAATAAAACTCCAGATGCAAATCAAGATGTGAATAAAAATCCAGATGTAAGTCAAAATTCAAATGTAAATAGTAACAAAAATAATACAATTAAAAATACAGTTGGTGAACACAATCCTCAAACATTAGATACAATACAAATTTATGTACTAATTTTAGTATTAGCAACTATTTCATTAATTGTAAGTATTATATTATTAAAAAATAAAAAATTTTAATTAAAAAATGGTGTTCCAGATTATAGTTTCTTTGTTTAGTAACATTAGTATATTTGGAATGCCATTTTTTTTGGGAGTGTTGAATGAAAAAGGCAAGGTATGCAAAAAAACAAAATAAACTTTTAGTATTTGTGTTTGTTTTATCGATTATATTTGTTATTTTTAGTTTATTAAAGATTTTTGTGTGGATTTTTGATAACTATAAGATTAAAAAAGAAGTTAGTATGATAGAAAAAGAGGTAATTATTACAGAAATACAGAATACAGAGGCAACAGCTGAACAAATACTTGTTGATGAAAACGAAATTTTAGAAGATGATCCATATTGGGATTTAAAGAAAATAGATTATTTAGAAGCTGATTTTTCTAATTTAGAAAAAACTAATGATGAGGTAGTTTCTTGGATTTCTGTTTCTAATACAAATATTAATTATCCAATTGTTCAGCATTCAGATAATGAATATTATCTAAATCATTCTTTTAATGGTTATAAAAATGATGCTGGTTGGGTTTTTATGGATTATCGTAATTCTGTTGAAAACTTAGGAAAAAATACTATTATTTATGCACATAATAGAAAAGATGGAACAATGTTTGCTAGTCTTGAGGCAGTATTAAGTAATAATTGGTTTGAGAATAAAGAGAATTATGCTGTGCGAACTTCAACAAAATATGAAAATGCTTTGTGGCAAGTATTTAGTGTATATCGTATTCCAACTACAAGTGATTATATTCAAACTGATTTTTTAACTGATAAATCATATGATGAATTTTTAAATAAGATTAAAAATCGTAGTTTTTTTGATTTTAAGACAAATGTGAATACAAAAAATAAAGTACTTACATTGTCAACATGTTATAATAGAAATGACAGAATTGTAATGCATGCAAAATTAATTAGAAGCCAAATTAGAAACTAATATTATAAAAGTTTGTAGATAAAATTTTGAGGTGCAGTTGCTCCTCAAATTTTATTTATAAACTGTAACTTGTTGGTCCCCACATTCATTTCTAAAAAATAATATATTATAGCTCTTTTGCTACTTTATAGATCTAAAATTTGACCTGAATTCTAACAGAGAGTTTTTTTATCATAAAAGTTATTAAAATATTGCAATTCCCGTCAATATATATTAAAATATATTGTGTAAATTGATAAATAATGAAAAAAATATAAATTATATATCACATATTGTAAAAAACTTTTTTTTATAGCTTTCTAAAAAAGACAAAAAATACAAAGGACAAGTAGTAAAATAAGGTTAATAAAAAAGTTTAGAGGTGGTGTAAGGATGTTTCAAAATATAAATGAAAACACAATAGATAGTGTAAATTATAAGGATGTTAGAACTGAAAGAAAAAAAATAGATTTGTTTACAGATGTTTTTTCTCTAAAAAATATACCAATATATGTAATTTCTCTTATGATTTCAATGGTAGGTATTACAGGAGGAATTTCGCCTTTTAGTGTTAGTATTTTAGCTGCTTGTATTGTAAATTCAATACCATTATTAGGTGTAGTGCTTTTTAGCTGTATAGGTAATTGTATAAGTTTTGGAATTAGTGGATTGTTACAATATATATTAACTGCTTTAGTACTAATTGTTACAATGTTTGTTATAAGACCTATATGTAATGATGAAGATAAAAATGAAAGTGTTAGATTGTCTAAAAATGTTTTTATTGCTACTCTAATAATTGGTTTTGCTCAATTAGGACTTTCTGGGTTTACTGTTTATGATATTTTATCAATAGTTTCTTTTGCAATAATAGCAGTAGTATTTTATAAAATATTTGTGAATTCTATTGGAGTTATTAGAGATTTTAATGAAGGCAAAGCATTTTCTATAGAGGAGATTTTAGGTGCTAGTTTGATGCTTGCAATATCAGTAGGTGCTTTTGGAGAATTGACTGTTTTTAGTTTTTCTATTAGAAATATTTTAAGTATATTAATAGTTTTAATTTTAGGTTGGAAAAATGGTGTTTTAGTTGGTACAACTGCAGGAGTTACAATTGGAGTTACAATTGGAGTTATTACTTCTTCTGATCCAGTAATGGTTGCTGCTTATGCTATTTCTGGAATGATTGCTGGTATTTTGAATAAGTTTGGTAAATTGGGTGTTATTGTTGGATTTTGTTTAGGGAACATAGTTCTTGCTTATGTTTCTAATGGTTATACTGTGGAATTAATACATTTTAAAGAGATATTAATTGCTTCTATCGGGTTGTTGGCTGTACCAAAGTCTATTCAGATTAATATAGAGGAATTTATTGGAAATTCTAAATTATTGCCTATTTTTCCTGATAGAGCTTTAAATAAAAGTAAGGAAACAGCAGAAAAATTAAATAATGTTTCTGAAACTATTCAAGAAATAGCAAATACATATAGAAATGAAGATGTTGTGGTTAATAATCAGCCTATAAAGTCTAATAAAGAGATTTTTGTTTCAGAGCTTTTAGAAAATTTAACTGGATATGAAAATAATATGTTATATGAGGATTTATCAAATGGAGATGGTCCTATTGTAAATGAGATTTTTAATTTACTAATTGATAAGCAAGAAATAACACGAGAACAGTTATTGGATATTTTTGCAAAATGTAATAGTTATATTATTGGTTTTGAGGATAAAAAAATTAGTAAGTTTTTAGAGGGTAATATTTTGCAAATGGTTAGAGTTATTAATATGTCTTATAAAATCAGTAAGTCTAGTTTTGTATGGCAGAAAAGATTTGAAGAAAATAAGAAAAATATAGAAACTCAATTACAAGGTGTATCAAAAGCTATTTCAAGTATTGCTGAAAATATTGAAAAAAATATAGAGAGTGAAGAATTATTTAGTAATGAGAAAAAACAGCTAATAGAATTGTTGAGACAAAAAGATATACAAATACAAGAAATTTCAATTCAAAAAAATGGTAGATTTTTAATTGAATTGTATATGGAAAGGTCAAATAATACTGATATTGAGTATATTTCTAAAATACTTACAGATGTATTAAAGGAAAAAATAGTTTTTAATCAAGAGGCTAGTATTGGTACTAGATTGAACTTTCTGTCTGATGATAAATTTGTTATGGCTATTGGTAATTCTGAGGTTACAAAGAGTAATAGTAATGTTTCAGGTGATAGTATTTTAAATATTAGATTAAAAGATGGTAAATATTTAGTAGCTTTAAGTGATGGTATGGGTTCAGGAAATGAGGCAAGACAGAGTAGTAATAAGGCTTTAAAAATGTTAGAAAATCTTTTATTGTCTGGTTTTGATAAAAAGACTTCTCTTGAATTGATTAATTCAAGTTTGATTAATCAAAATGATGAAATTTTTGCTACTTTGGATATTGCTATTATTGATTTGTATAGTGGTAATGTTGAATTTATAAAGAGTGGTGCTTGCCCAACTTATTTTAAGGCTAATAACAAAGTTCAGGTTATTAAAGCAAATTCACTTCCAGCTGGTATAATTAATGAGGCTAATTTGCAGTTGTTTGATAGAGATATTGCTGAAGGTGAGATTATGGTTATGTGTACTGATGGTATTTTGGATTCTAATGTTGAGTATAAGAATAAAGAGTTGTGGGTTAAGTATCTATTAGAAGATTTGGAGACAAATAATACTAAGAAGATTGCTGATTTAGTTTTAAATGAGGCAATTGACAATTGTTATGGTGTTGCTAAAGATGATATGAGTGTTGTGGCTTGTAAGTTTTTAAGTAAAGTTTGAGATTTTACACTTTTGTGTTAAATCTCTTTTTTGTGTTTTTTAGTTTTTAAGGAAATTTTAAGATAAAGAGTGAATGGAAAAAAGTGAGTAACCGTAAGTAATAGAAAGGATTTTTGGTGTTTTGTAATTAAAAAGTAATGTAAATTTAATATAATTATGTTTATTTGTAAGTAAATGTTCCGTAGTATTTGATAACTGTTGTTAAATTTAGGAAAAAAGGCTATATTTCAATTTATATGTTTTGATATTATAATGTAATAGAATATTATTTATAATTTAGGAGAGATTTGTATGGAGAATATTAGGAACTTTGTGTTAAAAAATAAATATAGACTTCTTTTATTTTCTTTTGGTTTATTGTTGGTACTTATTATCTTTTTTGGATGTATGGGGATTTTTAAGAGCCAAAATATAAGTAAAACAGGAGAAGGAAGTGCAAAGGCAGCTGATACAACTGTGCCAGAGGGATATATACCAATTAGTTCTGTAAGTGATTTTGATAAAATTAGAGAAGATCTTTCAGGAAAGTATTTTTTGACTACAGATATTGATATGTCAGGTGTACAGTTTGATGTAATAGGACAAACAGCAAATGAATCATTTAAGGGTATTTTTGATGGAAATGGTCATACAATAAGAAATTTATCAATTGAATCTGATAATGCTTATGTTGGTTTGTTTGGATATATAAATGGTGGAACTGTTCAAAATTTGATTATAGAAGATATTAGTGTAAAAGGGACAATTGAAGGGACTAGTTCAACCTTATATATGGGAGCATTGGCTGGATATGTAAATGCTATAATTATTGATAATGTAAATATAATAGGGAATAATAGTGTTATTACTAATACAGAAAATGTAAAAAATTATTATATAGGTGGAATGATTGGAAATGTAGATAATAATCAATCTGATAAAACAAAAGGGAATATAACTAATTGTAGTAGTATTGTAAATATAAGAGATGTTTCTGTAAGTTCATCAACGACTAGTTATATAGGGGGGTTAATTGGAAATTCTAAAGATACTATAATTAATAAATCATTTTCAAAGTCTACTATACAATCAGATTCAGGAGTGTTTGTAGGAGGTTTAATTGGAAATGCTAATCATTCTGCGATTGCAGATTGTTATTCAAATACTAATATAAATGTAAATACTACTAAATTAAATTATGTAGGAGGATTAATAGGATTTGCACGTAATACAAATAGTTTTTATGGTTCTGGAATGACAATAAAAACATCTTATTCGTCAGGACATATTGTTGTTAAAAAAGAAGGTGATCAAAGCGACACAAATATTGGTGGTTTAGTAGGAGGGACAGATGGAACAAACAGTTCTACGGCATTATATAGGGTAGGAATTAATAATGTATATACAACAGTGAATATTGATGCAAATTTAGATATATCAAAAGGAATTGTAGGAAGTTTAATAGGAGATGTTAAATTTCTTAATATGCATAGTGTATATTCTATTGGTAATGTAAATGTAGAATCTACAAATACGGGAACATTAATAGGTGGATTAACTGGTAGGGTACAATCAGATATTGTAGAAATTATGTCAAAACCATATCCTACTGTAGATATAACAAAAGAATTATCATATTGGGTACCAGAAACAACAAAGATTCCAGTACATAATACAACATCAGGTGAACATAGGACAATACAGGAAATGTTATATAAAAATAATTATAGTGATTGGAAAGATTTTGATACAATGTGGGGAATGAAACCTAATAAAGGAAGTTTACCATATTTATTGAGTTTAGGTCCAAATGATGAAATTTTAGAGGAAAATATAGATTATATTAAGTTTGAAGGAGAAGGAACAGAAAATAATCCATTTATTATAGATAATACAGATAAGTTTAATATTTTATCTTCATTTTCAGGAAAAGGTTATTATAAACTAGCAAATGATATAGATGCAAGTAGTTTAAAGGATTTTTATTTTGTTGGTACAAAAGGAATACCATTTACTGGTGTATTTGATGGAAATGGTTGTACAATAAGAAATTTATCACTTGAGTTTGAAGATATTTATGTTGGTATGTTTGGGTATATAAGTGGTGGAACTGTTAAAAATTTAACTTTAGATAATGTTAATGTAACTTCTACATATTCTAAAGAGATATTGCATGTTGGTGGATTAGCAGGATATATTACAGAAGGGGCAATTATAGAAAATGTAAATATAACAGGAAATAGTGTTATTATTGAAACAGAGAATGGAAATACTTCTTATGTAGGTGGATTGGTAGGATTTTCTGGTTTAGATTCTGTAATAAAACAAAGTAGCACATCTGGAAATGTAAATACAAAAGCAACTAGACTTAAATATGCTGGTGGATTAGTTGGATATATATCAAGTTCTACAATAGAGAATTCTAACAGTAATGTACAAGTGTTAAATGATTCACAGTCATCAACATCTTGTAATTTAGGAGGTTTGATAGGAGGAGCTTCTAAAGGGATTGTAAGTAATTGTAATAGTAGTGGAGCAATAATAAATAATTCAACAGATATTGCTCAGATTTTTATAGGTGGTTTAATTGGAGATGTTACAGGTGTATCAAATATAACTAGCTCATACTCTAATTCTTCTATAGTTTCTAAATCTGGAGGATATATAGGTGGATTACTTGGAAGACTTTCAGGTGGTAAAGTGAGTGAATGTTATTCAAATGCTGATATAAATTTGAATACTAAACATATAAATTATACAGGTGGATTAATAGGTAGTGTAATAACTTCGAATGTAACTATAGAGAAATCATATTCTAAAGGTAATATTGTAGTTGTAAAAAGTGAGGGGACAACTGCAAATTATATAGGTGGTTTAATTGGAAGCAGTGGTGCAATTGCCAGAAATGTGTATTCAACTGTGGATATAGAAACAAGTTTAGGAAGTACTACATCAAATATAGGTAGTTTAATTGGATATTCTACAGGGAATATTATAAATGGTTATTCTGTAGGTAAGTTAAATGTAGATTTAAAACATTCAAATACATATATTGGAGGTTTAGTTGGAAAAGGAACAGGAACATCTACAAATTCATATTGGGCGATGGATATTACTGGAGTTGGTGTTTCTGCTGGTGCTTCTGATAATGGTAGAAGAATAGAGGAGATGTTCAACAAAGATAATTATACTGATTGGGAGTTTGATACAATTTGGGGTATAAAAGAAAATGGAGAAAGTTTACCTTATTTGTTGTGTTCAGGTATAATAGATGAAGTGTTAGAAGATAATTTTTCTTATTTGACATATAAAGGAAGCGGAACAGAACAAGATCCTTATATTGTAGAAACATTAGAACAATTAAAAGAAATAAATTTATTTAATGGAAGTAAATATTTTAAATTGGCTAATAATATTGATGCTTCTGGAGTAAGTGATTTTTATACTATTGGTAGAGACGGAAAGAATTTTTCTGGTAAATTAGATGGTGATAATAATACAATTAGTAATTTGACAATTAATTCTAATGATGATTATGTTGCTTTATTTAGAGAAAATGAAGGTACAATCAAGAATTTAAAATTAAGTAATATTACAGTTAATTCAAATTATGCAGGTGCAACAGCTTATGTAGGTGGACTTGTTGCTGATAATAAGGGAATTATACAAAATGTAGAGATAGATGGAAATATAAATAATGTTGCTAATGTTACTAATTTACATATAGGGCAAATTGTAGGATATAATACAGGATTAGTACTTGATAGTAAAACAAATGGAGTTGTAAATAATACTGGAACAGTAATAAATTTATTTATGGGACAAGTAGTTGGAAGTAATGATAATATGGTTGTAAAAGTTCATAATACAGGAACACTAAAAAATACAGGTACTGTTACAACTGCATATATAGGAGGAATAGTAGGTAAAAATAACACATATAGTTTAATAAAATTATGTAGTAATGAAGGAAATATTGAAGTAAGTGAAATAGCTACTTTAAAAGAAGGTGGAATTGCAGGAAGTTCAGCAAAACGTATATTAGATTCATATAGTAAAGGAACAGTATCTATTAGTGCTAGGACTGCAAGAATAGGAGGAATTGTAGGAGAAAATACAGGAAGTGTTATAAATACATATTCAGTAGATAGTATTCAAAAAACAGTTACTAGTACTACGGTTTTAGGTGGTATTACTGGATATAATTCAGGAACTGGAGTTGTAGTAACATCTTCTTATTGGAATATTGAAGGAATAGAAGAGCAAACAGGAAAAGGAACTTTAAAGACATTAGAAGAGTTACAACAACAAAGTACTTTTGAAAATTGGGATTTTGATAATATATGGTCAATAGGAAATGGTAATATATCAAGAACTGTTGGTGTAACAAATTCACCAGTATTTAATGAAAAACTTGAGAATTATTTTTATAATGATGGTTTTTGGGAATGGCATTCAAGTTATGAAACTACTGGAACATATAAAGGTGAACATATTTTTATTGATAGAGATAAAATAGGATTTTATGGATATAATTCTAAAGATTTTCTTTATAAAGACAATGGAGAAAATGCAAGTAATGAAAAAACTTTTAGATTTGCAATAGATGAAACAAAGGCAAATCATACAGCTTTAGATGGTGCAGGACTTTTGTTTGACGCAAATAGAGTTGATGACAAATTGTCAGGATATGTATTATTAATAAGAAAAGATAAGATTTGTATTTATAGATTAGATAATGTAGATATTAATGAATTTGAAAAAACATCAGGTAAAACAATAGAAGACTATGCTGGACAACCAATTGCAAGTTGTGATAAAACTTTAATATCAACATCAATACACAATTTAGTTGTAGAAACATCTCCAACAAGAGTAACAGTAGTAGATAATGGTGAGCAAATTTTTGATGTTAATTTAGATAGTTCAAAACATGCTGGAGGAGATTATGCTTTAATTACATCTTATTCTAAGAGTACTACAGGAACTAGCGAAGTATACTTTATGTTAGATGAGATAGATGTAGGTTATACAGTTCCTGTATATAAAGTTGATGAGTATAATAGACCATTACCAGGTGTTAAATTTGAAATTAAAAATGAAGCAGATGAAGTTGTAAAAGAAGGATTAACAGATGAAAAGGGTATATTTTATATAGAAGATTTAGAAAAAGGAAGATATACATTACAAGAAGTACAAACAATTTTTGGATATGCTTTAGTAACAGAAATATATGATTTTAATTTGGCAACAGATGGTAAAGCATATGATGTTAATACAAATAAAGAGATTAAATATTTTAGGATTAGAAATGTACCAATAAACTTCTATTTCTATGTATATGATAAAGATGGAAATGGAATACCAGGACGTCATTATTATTTATATGATAGTGATGGTAAAATAGTATGTGATTCAGATGGAAATCCAAGAGTGTTTACTTCAGATTCAACTGGAAAAGTTTACTTTGATGGAATTGATTCTGGAAGATATACATATAAGCCAGCAGGTGGTGGTAATGGATATGTACCAAATGGAAATGGATATGGTGTTACAATAGATAAAGATGGAACTGTAACTTTTGATGGAAATTCTAATGGTAATATAATAGAAGATGGAATTAAAGGTACTGTAGAAATTGGTAATAGTGGAAATGTTTCAGATGTTATTTATGGAGTATATGATAAAGATGGAAATCCTATTTTAGATGCTGATGGAAATCCAATAAAAATAACAACTGGTGAAGATGGAAAATGTGAAGTTGATTTAGGGCCAGGAGATTATACTATTAAAGAAGAAAGTGTTCCAGATGGTTATAAGCCAGGTGATAATACAATTGATGTTACTGTAAAAGGTGATGGAAGTGTTGAGTATGAAGGTGAAACAGGTGGAATTATAGAAATTGAAAAAATAGTTGGAATTATTGGTATAGAGCATAAAGACAGTGAAACTAATGGCGGAATATCTGGATCTATATTTGGAGTATATGATAAAGATGGAAATCCAGTTACAGATGAAAATGGTGATCCAATAAAAATTATAACTGGAGAAGATGGAACTGGAAAAATAGAGTTAGAGCCAGGAGATTATGATATAATACCTGAAGAATTCCCAGATGGTTATGAAATTGATAATAATAAGATAGGGGTTTCTGTAAAAGAAGATGGAAGTGTAGAATATGATGGTGATACTACTATATCTACTATAAGGAAAGCAACTGTTACAATAAAGAAATGTGAAAAAAATACAACAATTGGTTTACAGGGAGCAGAAATAGCAATATATGATGAAAATGGAAATCCAATACTAGATAGTGAAGGTAATCCAATTAGATTAATTACAGATGAAAATGGTGAAGTACATGTAACATTGAGGTCTGGTACATATAAATTTCAAGAAATAACTGCACCAGATGGATATGTATTAAATAATACAATGTATAAATTTACAGTTTCAAGTACTGGAAAAGTAACATTTATAGCTAATGAAGATGGTATAAATTCAGAAGGAATTATATATAATGAAAGAGTTTATGGGGAAGTAACAATTTATAAGTATTTGATAAATACAACAATTGGCTTAGAAGGAGCAGAAATAGCAATATATGATGACAAAGGAAATGCAATTTTAGGCAGTGATGGAAACCCATTTACAGTTATAACAAATGCAAATGGAGTTGTGAGATTTAGGATAACACCAGGAACATATCAATTCCAAGAAATAGTAGCACCTGATGGATATAATATAAATAGTACAATGTATAAATTTACTGTATCAAATAGTGGTGAAGTGAGTTTTATAGTAAATGCAGATGGTGTAAATTCAAATGGTATTATATATAATGAAAGAAAAGAAGGTTATGGTCTTGTAACAATAAAAAAATATGAAACTGGAACTACAAATGGATTACAAGGGGCAGAATTTGGAATATATGATGAAGATGGAAATCCAGTTTTAGATAAAGATGGAAACCATATGATAATAACAACAAATGAAAATGGAGATGCACAGGTTTCACTAGAGCCAGGAACATACCAATTTAAAGAAGAAAATGCACCATATGGATATAAAAAAGATGACACAATGTATAAGTTTGTAGTAGCAAAAGATGGTAGTGTACAATTTGTAGAAAATGCAGATGGTGTAAATTCAGAAGGAATTATATATAATGAAAGAGTTTATGGAGAAGTAATAATTTATAAGTATTTGATAAATACAACAATTGGACTAGAAGGAGCACAAATAGCAATATATGATGATAAAGGAAATGCAATTTTAGATAGTGATGGAAACCCATTTAGAGTTACAACAAATGCAAATGGAATTGTGAAATTTAAAATAACACCAGGAACATATCAATTCCAAGAAGTAACAGCACCAGATGGATATGAGATAAATGGTACTATGTATAAATTTACTGTATCAAATAGTGGTGAAGTTAGTTTTGTAGTAAATGCAGATGGTGTAAATTCAAATGGTATTATATATGATGAAAGAAAAGAAGGTTATGGTCTTGTAACAATTAAGAAATATGAGACTGGAACTACTATAGGGTTAGAAGGTGCAGTAATTAAAATTTATGATGAAAATGGTCGTGAAATTTTAGACGATGATGGTAAACCATTAAAGTTGACAACAAATGCAGAAGGAAATGCACAAATTTCGTTAGAGCCAGGAATATATCATTTTAGAGAGATACAAGCACCAGCAGGATATAAAATAAATAATACTATGTATAAATTTGTGGTAAATGACGATGGTAGTGTGGAATTTGTTGCAAATGCAGATGGTATAAATTCAAATGGTATTATTTACAATGAAAAAATTGAAGTTTTTGGAAATGTTGTAATTATAAAAAGAGAAAAAGGAACTGAAATAGGATTAAAAGGTGCAGTAATTGGAATATATGACGAAAATGGAAATCCAATTTTAGATAGTGATGGAAATCCTGCTAGATTTACTACAGATGATAATGGAAGAATAGAGTTCCAAATAACATCAGGAATATATCAATTTAAAGAGGAAGTTGCACCAGATGGATATATTTTAAATGATATAATGTATAAGTTTAAAGTATCAGAAAATGGTACTGTAACATTTATAGATAATGTGGATGGTGTAAATTCAAATGGTATTATATATAATGAAAGGGTTTATGGAGAGGTTATTATTTATAAGTATTTAACTGGAACAACTATAGGAATTGAGGGTGCAGTAATTGGAATATATGATGAAAATGGAAATGCAATTTTAGATAGTGCTGGAAAACCATTACAGTTTGAAACAGATGAAAATGGTCAAGTAAAATTCCAGATACTACCAGGTACTTATCAGTTTAAAGAGGTTGTAGCACCAGCTGGGTATATTTTAAATGATACTTTGTATAAATTTACAGTTTCTAATAATGGTGTTGTAACTTTTGTTCCAAATGTAGATGGTATAAATTCAAATGGTATTATTTATAATGATAAAATAGAAGGTTTTGCACAAGTTATTATTAAAAAATATGAAAAAGATACTAATATTGGATTAGCAGGTGCAATTATTGGAATATATGATGAAGATGGAAATCCTTTAAAAGATAATGATGGAAACATAATAAAATTAGAGACTAATGAAAATGGAAAAGTTCAAATAGCTTTACCAATAGGTATTTATCAATTTAAAGAAATAAAAGCTCCTTATGGATATGATTTGAATGATACTATGTATAAATTTGAAATTTCTAAAGATGGCACTGTTACTTTTATAGATAATAATGGAATTATATATAATGAATTGTTGGAAGGTTATACTCATATTATACTTAAAAAGTATGAGAAAGATACAACAAAGGGATTAGCAGGTGCTATTATTGGAATTTATGATAATTCTGGAAATCCAATTTTAGATGAACAACAAAAACCTATTAAATTAACAACTGATCAAAATGGAGAAGTAAAGCTTATATTAGGACCAGGAACATATCAATACAAAGAAGAAAAGGCACCAGATGGATATGTATTAAATGATACAGTTTATAGATTTGTAATTTCAGAAGATGGAATTGTAACTTTTATAGATAATACACATGGAATTATTTACAATGAGAAAGTTAAGGTTTATGGACATGTATTAATTAAGAAATATGAAAAAGATACAACAATAGGTTTGGCTGGTGCAGTAATTGGAATATATGATGAACAAGGTAATCCAATTATAGATAGTGATGGAAATGCAGTACAATTGACAACAGATTCTAATGGTGAAGTACAAATTGAATTAGAAGCAGGAACATATCAATATAAAGAAGAAAAAGCACCAGATGGATATAAATTAAATGATACATTCTATAAATTTACTGTTACAGAAACAGGTGATGTGATTTTTGAGGACAATACACATGGAATTATTTATAATGAGAAAATTTATGGATATATAGTACTTAAAAAATATGAAAAAGATACAACTAAAGGATTACAAGGTGCAGTAATTGCAATTTATGATGAAAATGGAAATCCAGTTTTAGATGGTGATGGAAATCCTTTTACAGTAACAACAAATGCAGATGGTGAAACTCGTTTTGCACTAGTGCCTGGAGTTTATCAATATAAGGAGATAAAAGCTCCAAATGGATATATATTACAAGATATAGTTTATAAGTTTGTGGTTTCTGAGAATGGAGATGTAACTTTTGTTGAAAATGCAGATGGTGTAAATTTGAATGGAATTATTTATAATGAAAAAATGGATATTTATGTGCCTGTATTGATACGAAAATATGAGACTGGAACAAGTAAGGGGCTACAAGGTGCAGTAATTGGAATTTATGATCAAAATGGTAATGAACTTTTAGATGATGAAGGAAATGCTATAAAGTTGACTACAGATGTAAATGGTGAGGCTAAGATTGAATTGGGTGTAGGAATTTATCAGTATAAAGAGGAAAAGGCTCCAAGTGGATATAAATTAAATGATGTAATGTATAAATTTACAGTTACAGAAGCTGGTGAGGTTGTGTTTGAGAATGATACACATGGAATTATTTATAATGATAAAATAAAAGATGAAACTCCTGATCCAGATGATAATAATGTTGTAGAGCCTGATAATAATACTGTTGTTGATGATAATACTACAGGTAATAATATTACTATACCTAGTGAGAATAAAACTAATAGTGTTAATACTTCTAAGAATTCTGTAATTGTTAATTCTTCTTCAGATATTAAACAAGGTAAATTGCCATATTCAGGTGCTAGAATGCCTGTTATTGTAGTAGCAATAATTGTAGTTTTAGGAGGTATTTATTACGATTTGAAGTTACGAAAAAAGATGGATGATTAAATAGTATTTAGATACTGATAAAATTATGTGAATAAATAAACTCATGCTTATGGCATGGGTTTATTTTATTAACATTAAAGTAAACCCCCAGCTATGCTGGGGGCATTATAAAACTTATAGTTATGCACAGAGTAACAAAATACCAACTCAAACATGATATAATATTTAAAGTTTGACAGCTAAAATATAAAATCATGAAAGGAGTTGGTTGTATGAAAAGTTCATACACAGAAAGTTTAGCACATACAACATGGGAATGCAAGTATCATATTGTGTTTGCACCAAAATTTAGGAGAAAAGAAATATATGGAACATTAAAAAGGGAAATAGGAATGATATTAAGGGAATTATGTAGAAGGAAAGAAGTAGAGATAATAGAAGCAGAAGCGTGTCCAGACCATATACATATGTATGTAAGCGTGCCAC
>CAOSZT010000005.1:0-13484 GCA_948528155.1 uncultured Clostridia bacterium
GGAATTGAAATTGATAAAATATGTTGTAGAGATTTTTGGAAAGGCAGAGATAGTTACAGACAATTACAAAATGCTTTTCATAAATATATAACTTCAAAAGGGTTTGATTTAGAGCGAGGTTTACCAGTAGAAGAAACTGGAGCAAAACATGAAAAAATAGAAGATTTAAAGAAAATAACCAATTTTGAAAACACTAGAAAAGTATTAGATAATATAAAACTAGAATTGCCAGAAACTCCTGATATAAATGATATTAAACTAATAAAACTTAATAGAGAAAAAGTGGAAAATGAAATTATCAAACCCAAAGATGACATGATAGAAAAACTATATAATGAAAAGGTTTCCTTACAAAAGGAATTATTAAAACAAGTCAATTTAGTTAATGAAGCTGAAAAATACCAAAAAGAAAGAGATTTTATAATTGCTGACAATGAAGAATTGCACAATACTGTAAAACATTTAGAACACGAATATAAAAAGAAAAGTAATACTCTGGATTTAAGATTTGAAAATAGAAAAAGAGAATTAGAACAAGAATTTAAAAATAAGGAATTTGATATTGAATATAAATACAAAAGTAAAATTAGGTCATTGGAAAAGGAAAATAACCATTTACACAAAATTATTGATAAATTCTATGAAACGGTTGATAAATTTATAGTTTGGATTTGCCATAAATTTGGTATTGGAGAATCAAAAGAATTAGTTAGAACATTTGAAGAAGAAACTCATTCTTTTATTGATCCAGTAGAGCAAATTAGACATGAAGAAAGAGAAAAAGAATGGGATTTAGAAAGATAAGGTAATTCCAAGATAAAATATTTAGTCATTTTTCATTATAAAATCCCTTCAAAGAAAGAAGCCTAACCATACAGTTGTATGATTAGGCTTAAAAGTATTAATAGAAATGTCTAGTTTAGAATAAATTGAGAAGCTTATAAATCATGTCTAACTTTAAAATTTTTAATGAATGACTTGTATGAAGCTTTTGGCAAGTCAATATTCTTGTGGTCATAGATTCTTTTTGAATAAATCAATTCACAGTTATTTTCAGAATACAAAGAAATTATCTTATAATGTGCAAAAGTTATATAGTCTAGTTTCTTTGTAGCAACATAAACATCATCTCCTATTTTCAACTCTCTTACTCCATCTTCATATTCTAATCCGTTAGAACAAACACAAATTGATCTAGTATCAGTTTGAAATTCAGAGATAAGTAATTGGTTGCCAATTCTCCTTGCAGGAAATAAAGTCCTTATTTTAGAATTAGTACTCTGTTGATCTCTATTATTAGTTATAATATGAGTCTGTTTCAAGTAACGAACTTCTACCTCATACATTCTAGCTTTTAAAGCCATAGCTTTGTCAGATGTAAGCAGAGTTATACCTTCTTTATTCTCTGAACAATACTGAATAATACAATCATCTGGAGTTTTGTAAGTCTCATCGATTAAAACATTTTCAAAGATATCATAATTCTCCGCAGCTAAAGCTAAAATATACCTAGCATCTACTCCCTTAACACCAGTTAGTTTTTGCATTCTTTCTAACTCTTTTATTGTGATACTTGTCAAAATAATTTTTGACTTTGCGGTACAGATTTTTGAAAGAATATTTCTCAAATCTTCAACACCTGTTATCGAAGCATCTATAACAAATCCTTCAACACTTTTTTTAGGCATTTCTTCAGTTGAATTATGATGTTCTTCTTTGTCTGATTGTTGTTTTTCTTCTTTTTTATTTAGCTTTTTTTCTGCTCTTAATCTTGCTTTTTCTTCTGCTTTTGCTAAAGCTTCCTCTTCTTTTTGCCTTTTTCTTTCATCTTCAGCATGTTGCTTATTCAATGCTATCTGCTCTTTAAGTTTCTTAAAAATGATAGGATGCTTTGACATAGTAGTATTAATTTCAGCATACGACAAACTTGTCATTCTTTCAAGGTCTCTAATACTTGTTGCTGTTTCTGCAGCTTCTCTAATCCGCTTACAATCCTTTTCAATCTCTTTTTGAGTTCTTTTTGTAATTGCCATAATTAATCTCTCCTTTAATATAATTCTGTTGTTAAAAGATTTATAGGTTGCTAATATTAAAACTATCTCTCCTTTCTTCTCTCAATACGAGTTTTTTAATTAATCGACATAAAAATAGTCTTTACTAGTATAACATAATTCTAGAATTTTGTAAACTTTATATTACCCAATATCAAATTTCTTGCCTACTTATATTTTGCACTAACCAGTAAATTCAATATATATAATAACTTTTGAATGTAAATCTAAATATTTATATTTTCTCTACAAAATTCTTTTTCTATAAATTTTGCTTGTTCCTTTGTTAGTTTATCATTTATAACTGCTAATTTTAATAATGATTTTATATTCTCCCATTTCATACATTTTGAATAGCCTTTTGCAGTCAATTCAACATAGTCTACAATTTCTTCAAATATATAATATGGTACATTAAATTCTTTATTTAATTGTTCCATTTTGTGTTGCTCCTTTTTAATTTTTATATTGTATATAATTATAATAAAGTGTTAACACTTATAAATATAACATAAAAAAATATTAAAATCAATACATATAAAAATGAAAGTAGGAATAGATATGTCATTGATTGCAAGATTTGATGGAAATATGAATGTAATAGGAAGATTACTAAAAGAATATAGAATGAAGAAAGATTTATCTTATGAAAAACTATCTGCAAAATTAGAGTTAATGGGAATTAGTATTCATAAGCAAAGTTTATATGATATTGAAAATAATAAAAGAACTGTAAAAGATTATGAATTATTTGGTATTGCTTATGTTTTAGGAATAGATGTTAATGATTTACTAAAAGATATAAAAAAGAAATTCTAAAAATTGAGTCAAAAGTGAATTTTAAAAATCGTTTGACATATAATATAATTGATGTTATAATAACATTAGCTAGCAAATTCGTTTGAAGACACGAAATTGCACGAGATATATTTCGCAGATATATCTCTTTTTTTATTTTTAAATATAAAAGAAAAAGCAGGGTCGCAGTCCCTGCCACAAAGATTATTCTTTGTTTTTCTCTTGGCTTTCATCATCGTTATTACTATTAAGTAATAATACAATTAATCGCCAGATTAATTCATATGAAGACACTACGTTGCACCTCCTTCCTCAAAGATTTCCTTTGAAAAGGATGTTTCTATTATAATAAAAAATCTGCTAAAATACAACATACTTTAACAGATTTCCTAAAATTTACTTATTTTCAATCATCCAATTATACAAAGTATCTTCATTTAGTTTGCCTTTTTTGAATAATTTAATTCTCTCTTGTGCCTCTTTCTTCCATTTGTCAAAATCTTTCTTTAATTGCTTATTTTCTTTGTTTCTATATACTGTCATAACCTTTTGCTGATATGTTCTTCTATAAAGCAATAATGCAGGATTACTTTCAAGACTTTTTTTATAAGTTTCACTTGCACCTTTATCTCTACAAGTTGCACTACCATCAACATTTTTCAAATCACAATAAATCTCATTTTGTCTAAAAGTTGGTATGAAATATTTACCACAAATTTGACAAGTTTTAATTGATAAGTTTTCTTGTCTTACAAGTTGATCTAATATAGTAAAACAAATACTTCTTAATTTTGTACTTGTATAAACATTGTGTAATTCTAAATTTGGGTCTTTTTCTTCAATACCTTCTATTAAATGTTCTATACTTTCATTATGATGATTATTATGTATGTTTATATAATTATCTAATATAACCTCTACATCTTGTGAATATGTATAAAGTTCGTTGTGTTTAATTGTATAAGCAACAAATTTTGAATATGTATTATGTTCTTTTAATTCTTCATTTCCATTTAAGTTATATACAAAATCTACACATTTCTTAAAATTATTTTGCCATTCTAATAAATCATCTAGGCTTGTGTTATAAATATCTTCTAACATTTTCATAAATTCTACATCTGTTATGTAGTCATCAGTTTTTGAATATATGTAAGGTGTATATTCTTTTATTAGTTCAAAACCATAGGCATAAAAAAATGTATTATATGCAGATTCAAAAGATGAAAAATCAGCATTTAAAAAATTTATTAACAATGAACCTATGCTTTCTGCATAATGAATATAAATAGTTGAAGGTTGTCTAATAACTTCTTTTTTCTTATTTAATTTTGTTTTTGAAATATCTTTTTCTAACTCTAAATATACTCTTGTTTCATCTTTCTTTTTTTCTTCATCATTTTCTTTGTCTGTATCTTTTCTTAATACATTATATAAATATAATGGTGTTGCATAATATTCTTCTTTATCTTTCATATTAAACCATATATAAAAATCTTCCAAAACAAGATGGCGAGGTAATTCTCTCATTTTTTATCTCCTTCGTTTTTTATTTTGTAAAAAATTTTAATAAAATATTTAAAATTGTATTGACAAATATAAATTATAATCATATAATAACAATATCAAATTGTTATGTGAGATTTTTCACAATATAATAATACAACAATTAATAACAAATGTCAATAGGCGAATTGTATTTAAAAACTTGCAAACAAAAAGTTAACCAAAGGAGGAAAAAGAAAAATTGAATATTAGAGAACAGATTTTAGACTTATATTATAATCAACATTTAAAACAAAATGAAATTGCTAAAATAGTTGGAAAAAGCTGTCCTTATGTTTCAAAGGTTGTAAAATCTGACAAGAGAAACAAACAAGAAAAGGAAACTCGTAAAAAAACAAATGCAGAAAATAGAAAAGTTTATTTACAAGAATATTTTAAAACTTATGATAGACCAAAGAAAGATGACAACAGTTATGAACAAATGATAGCACAGCAAAAACAAGATGCAATGGAATTATCTTATACTACTAATAATATGTCAGACTATGCTTTTGCAAAATGGAACTCAAGTGCTTATCATACAAATAGCAAAGGAATTTTAGTGATAGATAAAAAATTAAAAGTTGGATCTGATGTTCCAAAATCAATAAATATGAATATCAAAGTGCCAACACAAAAATATAAAAATAGATATGTTTATAGTTATTAATAGGACTTTTATTAAGATTACTTAATAGGTCTTTTTTATTGTGAATTTCAGGGAAAGGAGGACTTACAATATGGGTACTATTAAAGAAAATTATCAAATGATGTTTACTTCATATCCAGATTTAGTAGATATCAAACAGTTAAAAGAAATGCTTGGTATTGGTATTACTCTTGCATACAGATTAGTAAAAAATAATACCATTCAAGCCTTAAAAGTTGGTAGAGAATATAAAATACCAAAAAGAAATGTTATCGCCTATTTAACAAATCAAAATGAAATATAACTTGACTAGATTTTAATTTACTTTCATGGTATTATAGTTATGATATCAATAAGTAGGTTAATTTTAGTTGTTATGAAAAGAAAGGAGTATTTATGAATATAACAGCAAACCTATTTATACAACATGGTTTATACTATGTTATTTTAAGTTACAGAGATAGTAACAACAAAAGAAAACAAAAATGGATTCCTACAGGAATTACAGAAAAAGGAAATAATAAAAGACTAGCAAATCAAAAGTTAGATGAAATTAAACAAAATTATAAAGATTATTTACCAACAGAATCTACTTTTGAAACTGATGAGGCAGAAAAATATTTTGAAGTATATCTAAATGAGTGGCTAGAGTCTTATAAACACAAAATTGAAGAAAACACCTATTATTCATATAAAACAATAGTTACTAAAATAACTGAATATTTCAAAGACAAAAATATCAAGTTAAAAGATTTGAAACCTGTTCATATACAAAAATTTTATGACTATTTATATAAAAAGGGATTAGGTGGAAATTCTGTATTACATTATCATGCAAATATAAGAAAAGCATTAGATTGTGCTATGAAACTTGATATTATCCCAACTAATCCAGCTGATAAAATTGAAAGACCAAAAAAAGAACAATTTATTGGAGATTGTTATAATTTACAAGAATTACAAACTTTGTTTGAAAAATCTAAAGGAGATCCATTAGAAATTGTTATATTAATTGCTAGTTTTTATGGATTAAGAAGAAGTGAAGTTTTAGGTTTAAAATGGTCTGCATTTGATTTTACAAATGACACAATAACAATTAAGCATAAAGTTGTAGAAACTATTGTAAATGATAAAAGGACTTTACTTTTAAAAGATAAAACTAAAAATAGTTCTAGTTATCGTTCATTGCCATTAATACCAGAAATAAAAGAAACTTTACTTGAACACAAGAAAACAATAGAAAATAATAAAAAACTTTGTGGAGATAGTTACAACAAAGAATATAAAGAGTATATCTTTGTAGACAGTATAGGAAAAATATTTAGACCAGAATATATTACAGACCATTTTTCGCTACTATTGAAAAAACAAAATTTGCGACACATTCGTTTTCACGATTTAAGACATTCTTGTGCTAGTTTATTATTAGCAAAGAATATTCCTATGAAAGCTATTCAAGAATGGTTAGGTCATTCTACCTATTCTACTACTGCAAATTTATATACACATTTAGAAAGTAATACTAAAAATGTTTCTGCTAATGTTTTAGCAAATGCAATTAGTTTTGCATAAAAATAAAAAAATTATCATATTTAAACCCACTTGTCGAGAATAAGTTTAATTAGATAATTCTTTAAATTGGCTGGGCTGGCTAGATTCGAACTAGCGCATGCGTGAGTCAAAGTCACGTGCCTTACCGCTTGGCTACAGCCCAATGTTTAATATTAAATTTAAAAATTTGTTTTTGTGAGAGTTTGTTTGACATTCTGTTTGACATTTGCATTTTTTGAAAAACATTAAATCTTTCAATCTCTCTATTGAACAAGCTTTGCGAGTTTGGAATTACTTTGAAACGATAAAGAGTCAAAGTCTGGTGCCTTACCGCTTGGCTACAGCCCAATATTAAATTTTAAATGGGGTGGAAGATGGGACTCGAACCCACGGTCTCCAGTGCCACAAACTGGCGCGTTAACCAACTACGCTACATCCACCATAGTCCGCATGCTTATTTTGTTGGCACCTTTATATTTTAACTCATATAATACAAATTTGTCAAGTATATTTAAAAATTTTCACAAAAATTTGGCTACTAGCTAATACTTTATAGTTGAGTAGTCAAAAAGCTTACTATAAACTCTTTAATAAATCTATTTCTTAAACCCAAGTCCCACAACCTCTCTAGCATTAGCAATAATTATAAAACTCTTAGGATCAACTTTTTTAGCAACCTGTTTAACTTTAGAAACATCTCCTCTAGAAGCTGCACAAATCAAGACAACTTTTTGTTCATTTGTATACATACCCTTTCCATACAATCCAGTCACACCTTTTCTTACTTTTTCCCCAATCTGCTCAGAAATTTCTTGACTTCTATCAGATATTATAACAAGCAATTTTGTAAAATATACACCTTCAAAAACAACATCAATAATCTTTCCCATCAAATAAATAGCAATTGCCGAATACAATCCTATCTCTACTTCCTTAAAAAATAAAACATTTAATACAACAATAACAATATCAATAATTATAATTACATTACTTGTTCTGATATTTGCATTATATTCTTTCACTATCATACTAACTAAATCTGATCCACCTGTTGATGAATTTGCTTTAAGAATTATTGCAGTACCCAAACCAATTATAATTCCACCATAAATACAAGCCAAAAATCTATCTTGAGTTAAAGCACTAAATCTATCTAAAAAATCAATCGAAACAGAAAATGATATTGTCCCTACAATTGATTTTATAAAAAAGCTCTTTCCAAGTTTATAAACTGCAAACATAAAAAGTGGTACATTAAACATTAAAATCGTTGTACCCATTGGAATTTTTAAAAAATAATAAAATATTGTAGCTATACCCGCAATTCCACCAGATGATAATTGATTTGGCAATAAAAGTAATGATGTTGCAATCGCCATAATAAATGCCCCTATCACTGTCTCAACAATCTCTATTGTAGTTGTTTTTATAAAATTTTCTTTCACTTCCATATTTCTCACCTCTCTTTTTATATTTTAATATTTTTAATTATTAAACCACTCCATTTAAAAAATAACTAGATTTATTTAAAAGACTTTTATTTGTTCCATTTTTGAATAAAAATAAAATCACCTTTATTACTATTATGGTAATTTAAGGCGATTTTATTATTTTTATTTTATTTTTTTACAACTTCTTTTCTCTCTTCATTATCTTCTAAAAAATCATTATATTTTTTCGTAATTTCAATTTTAGACTTACCTTGCTTTATAGTTTCATCTTGCTTTACAATTAAGTCAACTTCATATGTATCTCTCAATTTTAAAATATTTTCTTTTTTATGACCAATTACATTATTAACATCAATTGGATTTACTGTAACTTCAACTTCCTTTACTTTAACATTTAATTTTTTTATTTTCTCCACAATAGCATCATACCATAAACTACTCTCTACAAGCTGTCTAAAAGCAGGATGAAATGGACCTGCAACAACTTCACTTTGCTTACTTTCTGGATCTGATATTTCTTCTGTATTCTGAAGACCAACTCTTATCACATCTATATTTTTATCTTTAAACATCTTTATCAATTGTTTACTAGTTTCTACTGCTTGTACAAGTGATAATGGCTCATAATTTCCATCATTATATTCTTTTTCTAATTTTGTTCCTTTTATTACTAATACTGGATATATCCTTACAACTTTTGGTTTTAGTTTTATTAATTCTTTTGCTGTATTTATCTCATCATTTCTAATACTTTCTGGCAATCCAATCATCATTTGATGTCCCAAATTAAATCTATACCATCTTATTAATTTTGATGCTTTTTTTACATCTTCAAATGTATGTCCTCTATTTGCCCTTCCTAAAATATAATCATTTGCTGATTGAACTCCTAATTCTATTGTCTTCACATTATATTTTTTTAATCTTTTTAATATTTCCTTATTTATATAATCAGGTCTTGTAGAAATCCTTATACTATGCACTTTCCCATTTTGTATATATTGATTTGCTAATTGTAATAATTCATCCTGAGCTTTTACATCAATTCCTGTAAAACTTCCACCAAAAAAAGCTATTTCCTTTTTTCCTTCTTTATCTTTTATATTTTCTAAAAAATAATCTATTGTTTTTTTAGCATCTTCTATTGTTATATTGTCCTTTTGTCCACTTATAGACTTTTGATTACAAAATATACAATCATTTGGACAACCTAAATGTGGTACAAATACAGGAATTACATATTCTTTATTCATATTATCCCTTCTTTCTTTTAATTAAATTTTTTACATATATAAAACAGTTACAATTTTATTCCTATAAAACTCTCTTTTCCAGAGCTTTTCTAGCGGCATCCATTTCAGCTTCCTTTTTACTCTTTCCCTTGCCAGTTGCTAATATATTTCCATTTAAACAAACAATAGCTTCAAAAGTTTTATCATGATCTGGACCATATTCTTTTACAATAATATATTGTATTTTAACATCTCCATTTTTTTGTAATTCTTCTTGTAATACTGTCTTGTAATCTTTTTGTCCTACATTTTTGGTTGCCAATTCTATTTCTTCTCTTAAATTTTCTATTATAAACTTTTGAACAGGTTTTAAACCACCATCTATATAAATTGCTGCAATTACTGCCTCTATACTATCAGCTAATATTGCTGGTCTTTTACTTCCTCCTGTTCTTATTTCTGATTTTCCAAGATATAAGAAATCACTAAAATTATGCAATATTGCTATTTTATAAAGGCTCTTTTCACACACTACTGTTGCTCTAACTTTAGTCATTTCTCCTTCTTTTAACTCTGTATATTTATTATACATATACTCACTTGATATAAACTCTAATATACTATCCCCTAAAAACTCTAATTTTTCATTACTAGGCACATTATTTTCATATGCATATGATGTATGTGTTAACGCATTTTTTAAAAGTTCTATATTCTTAAATTTATATCCTATACTTTTTTCTAAATCTTCTAATTTCATTTCTCTCACTCTTTTCACTTTATACTATAATATTTTACCATAATAAAATAAAAAATCAAGTACTACATAAATACTTGACTTTATTATATTAATTATTCACTTTCTTATACTCAATATCTTTTCCAGAATATTCTTCTGGCTTTAATCCTAATCTTGATTTACTATACAATGCCAATATTAAAACAATAAGTGTCATTATAGTACCTAAAATCAATAAAGCATTTGACAATACAGTCATTTTCAAAATAACTGAAGCAACTATTCCAACTATCATTACACAAAAATTAGATACAATACCATTTACTAAATAAATCTTTGGTAATACTTCATTATTTGCAAAATTGTTCATATATCTATTTTTTAATACTTGAAAAACACCTTTTGAATATGCTCTTGCAATAAAAACAAATAATATAACAATTAACAAAAGCTTAAATTCAATATTCAATCTTGTAGTAACACCTAATAAAATACTTCCTGTAGTAAATATTAAACCTATATATGTTAAAGAATGATTTGTAAATTTATCATTAAATTTATTAGCAGTATTTGAGAATATACCTACTAATAATTGGAAACCTGCTAGAATTGCACCAATATAATATGGTAAAATATCTAACTGTATCAACAAAACTTCTTGATATAACGCAAAAATAGAAATAATCCCAAATAAAGTTCCTAATAAAATCATTAATGTATGTAACCTCTTTGAGCCAAAAACAAATTTAAAATCTTCTTTTAGATCTTTAATAACTCCATTTTTAACATTACTTTTAGATTTTAAGCTTTCTACTTCATCATTTTGTAATTGTTCAATATCTACAAATTTCATAGATATAAATACTGCAAATAAATTTACAATCATACAACATACAATTGGAATATAAGGATTTACTACATATAAAAATCCTGATACTAAAGTAGTCAATGCTCCTATATAACAAAATTTAGAATATCCTTTACTTTCAACTTTAGCAAATGTTTCTCCTTTTTCATTTGTCTCTGGTAATGATATTTTCATTAAACTAGTTTCAGATATGCCCTTAAAACTATTTCCAACAGCATGTGTTAACTCTGCTACTAATAGCCATACAAAATTTGGGCAAAATAAAATTAAAGTCATTGAAGTTAAATTTAAAAACTGACCTAACACTATACTTTCTTTTTTCCCTATTTTATTAATAATACATCTATTAAACATACTAAATATTATAAAACATAGTGAATAAAAAGAAACAGATAAAATAATATTTGATACAGATATTTCTTTTACTTGTGTTAAAAATAAAATTTTGATACCATAATAAAAAATCCAATCTAAACCTATCATTTTATATATTGAATACAATTTAGTATTAGTTTCTTTCATTTTTGATACATTTTTCTCTTCCATTATATCTCCTTTTTAGGCACTTTTTAAATTATTCTATCATATTATTACAAAAAGTCAAGATAAAAAAAACACTATTTTGACTTATACTTATTCAAAGTTACAGTTCAAGTCAAATTTTAAATCTGTAGAGTAGCAAAAGAGCTATAAGATATTATTTTTTAGTAATGGATGTGGGGACCAACAAGTTACAGTTTGTAAATAAAATTTGAGGAGCAACTGCACCGCAAAATTTTATCTACAAACTGTTAGCAGTTGGGAATGGATAAAAAATAATATCTTATAGCTCTTTTGCGGATATAAACTAGCA
The DNA here is from genome assembly GCA_948528155.1 of uncultured Clostridia bacterium. Lineage (GTDB taxonomy): Bacteria > Bacillota > Clostridia > TANB77 > CAG-508 > CAG-269. The sequence continues at coordinate 11,738 of CAOSZT010000005.1, forward strand.
CCTAAACTGTAACTATTCAAAATCTTCAATTAATTGATTTAATTGCTCCATACCATTAACTCTAATACCATTTTCAATCTCAATTTTATCAGTTTCAGTCAAATATTCTACAGAAATATCAGTTTTTTGAAAAATTTCCTCTTCATTATTTTCATTAACCCTATAAATAGCAATTTTTCCCTCATTATTCCTTACAACAAAATGTTGAGAACAGGTATTTTCAAACTCTCTATACAAAGCTACCTGTGAACTAGAAAACTCCTTTATTTCCCAATTAGAATACTCTTTTTCTAAATCTTCATAAGTTTTATTTACTAAATTTTGTGGAATATCAATATATTCATTTATAGTATGATTACACTCTTTATAATATCTTCTCAAAACAAGTAAACCATTTGGAGATATTTTCTCCTCACTTGAATTTGCTTCTATATCTAAAACAGCATGTTCTTCACTCTCACTCCATTCCTCAATACACTCATCAATAACCTTTTCTGATACTTCATTTATTACATTTTGAATAACATTATTTTTCTCAACCTCTTTTTTATTTTTCTCATATATAGCAACTCCAGCAATAGCTCCAATTATTATAATTGCTACTATTACAACAATAACCCAATTCTTATTCATACAATTTCCTCCATAAATTTTTATATTATTATTTACGGATTTTTCCATTTTATACATAATTTACACTTTAACTACTAATTAAAATGTTTATAAAAAAGTTTTATAACTCAATTGCCTCTATCATCTTGTTTATCCAAATCCTCCCTTTGTTATTAATTTGTATCGTAATTTCTCCATCCTTATCTGTTCGAAATATTTTACTTCCACTTTTCTTTAATCTTTCCAAGACATCAGAATTTGGGTGACCAAAAGTATTTTTCTCTCCTACTCCAATTAGTGCTATTTTAGGTCTTACAACATTTAAAAATTCTTGCATAGATGAAGATCTCGAACCATGATGAGCTACTTTTAATATAGTAGATTTTAATATACTCGTATTTTTATATTTCTCGAAAATAGCTTTCTCTGCAATAGCTTCAATATCTCCTGTAAATAGCATAGAAAAATCTCGATACACTATTTTGCAAACTAGAGAATTATTATTTATACTATTTTCGCTAATTGCATTTTCTGACATTGGCCACAATACATCAAAATATAAATCTTTCTCTATATTTATTCTTTGCCCAGCCTCTACTACCTGTACTTTTATATTTCGTTCTTTTACTATTTTTATAAATTTTTGATAATTTTCTGAATCTTCAAATTGCTTTCCTATAATAACATTTTTCACTTTTATTTCTTGTAATAAATATAGGATAGCTCCGTACATGATCATTATCAAAATGACTTATAAAAACAACATCAATTTTTGAAAAACCCCTATCTAAAATATAAGGAACTAAAATATTTTTACCAACATCAAAATTAGAATTAACACTTCCACCACCATCTATTAAAACAGTTTTATTACGAGGAGTAACAAGTAAACTAGCATCACCTTGTCCAACATCTAAAAAATAAAGCTTTAAATCCTTAGGAATAAATTTAAGAACAAAAATCATAAAAACCACAAAGATAAAAAATATAATTACAAACTTTCTAAATTTATATATATTCAACTTTAATAAAGCAATTAAATTTCTAAATCTTACTTGTGTTTTATTCAAATTTTTCGCTGAATACAAATCATAAATAAAAAACAAAAATAAAAAAAATAAATAATAAACAAAAA
>CAOSZT010000005.1:13604-35742 GCA_948528155.1 uncultured Clostridia bacterium
AATATATTGATTTATAAAAACTAATATTAAAAACAAAAAACATAAAATTAGAATTGGACCAATAAACACACTCAAAATTAAATTTGATATTAAAAAATAAAGATTAAATGTATTCAAATTATAAACTAATATAGGAAATATAAAAATTTGTACAGAAAGCGAAACAGATACCACATCTTTTATTTTATCCAAAACATTTTGAATTTTAGGTCTTATCTTATATTTATATACTTTATTTTTCACTTTAACATTTTTTAAAATCTGTAAAATACTTTTATTAAAAAAATATATTCCACATACTCCCCCAAACGACAATTGTAAACCTAAATTTTGAATTAAAAATGGATTATAAAGCAGACTCAAAAATAATGAAATAGAAATTGAAGTACAAAAATCATTTTTTCTATAAACTAGCTTAGAAAAAATCATAATAATTCCCATTATTCCAGCACGTGTAATTGATGGCGAAAAATTTGTAATAAACATATAAAAAATCAAAATAAAAATACTCAAAAAATAAGTCTTCCTTTTTCCAATTAATCTCCTAAAGATAAAATCAACACCTAAAATCACATAACTAATATGTAATCCAGAAACAGCCAAAATATGTGCCATACCAGCATTTTCAAAATTTTCTTGTATTTTTTCATCAATATCTGATTTATCACCTAACATCAATCCCAAAAAAACTGAAGACTTTTGATTTTTTATAACCTTTTTTGAATTTAATATTATTTTACTTGAAACATTATTTGAAATTAAAAAAATAGTATTTAAGTGATTTTTACCTATAATTTTCAATTTATCACAACTAATTGTTCCATAAATTTTAAATTGTTTAAGATATTGTGAATAATCAAAACCTTTATAATTTCTTTGTTTTTCTGGCTCTTTATACACACCTGAAAATACAATCATATCACCATATTGTAACTCTTGTTCTTTATCTACAGTAATATAAAACTTTATCTTTCTCAAATTATAATTAATTTCCACTAAATACTTATTATAATACTGTTTTTCTTGCTTTTCACTTACAATAACTCCAGTAAAATTCACACTTTCTTTTTCTGATAAATAACTATAAACTTTCTCATATTTTCTATTCTGAAAAATTACTATTGTATTTGAAACAACTGAAAAAACAATAATAAAAAAAATAACTTGACAATCTAAATATAATTTTAAATATCTTAAATATCTTTTTAAAGACAATAACCTAAATTTTTTTGACTTATCTATTTTAAAAATTTTATAAAATACATATATAACAATCATTGGAGCATACAACAAGACTATACTAATTTCATAGTATAGTCCCACAATTATACCTATAACATAACCAATAACTGCAACTAAAATTGGTCTTTTTTTCAATTTTTTAATATCTTGTGTTAACCCAAAAAGCTAACACATCTCCTTTCATAAAAATACATTTCACAAAAAATTAGAAAATTCTTCTAGCTCCAACATAATTAGTTTTATAATAACCAGTAGAAAGTGAATCAATTCTAACTCCCTGTTGTTTATTTGCTGCATGTACAAATGAATTTCCACCAATATATATACCTACATGATTTATTCCTGACTTACCAAACATTACTAAGTCCCCCACTTGTAAGCTTGTTACAGGTTTACCATTACTATATTGAGCAGCAGCTGTTCTATTTAAATTTACACCAAAATGTTTGTATACATATTGTGTAAAACCAGAACAATCAAATCCATTTGGTGTTGTTCCCCCATATACATATCTACAACCAATATATTGTCGTGCATATGCAACAACTGAGCTTCCTGTACTTGATACAGGTGTATTTGTATTCTCTACAACTGGAGTATTTTTAGAAGTACTAGCATTTCCAGTTGTATTACTAGTTTTATTTGATGTAGTATTTCTTGTATTTGTTGAACTTCTTGAATTTTGTTGTTTAGTTGATGATAATAAATTTTCAGCAATATAACCCTTTATACCACTAACATCAACATAAGCCCAACCATTTGAAGTTGATAATACTGTAACTTGTGTATTAACTGATAACTGTTTAATTACTTTTGAAGTCTTATCAGCCTTTTGTCTTACATTTATAGTCTGTGAATTTACATACATTGTTTTAGATGTATTTGTAGTTTGTGGTGTAGTTTCTACTGGTTTTTTAGGCTCTTTATCTGTTTGTGTATCTTTATTCTCATCTACACTATTAGCCTCTTGTGCATTTTCTTGTTTTTTAACTAATTTATCTTTTCTTATCCAACCTTCTTTTCCATCTGTGGTCTTTATTTTTACCCAATCATTTAAAATCTCTGTAACTTCTACTTCTACATCTTTATTCACTTCATTTAACTCTATAGCACTTATTAATGGTATTATTTTTAATTTTACATTACCAGAAACTTTATATTTACCTTTTTCTATAATTGTCTCTTCAACTGGTGTTACACTTGTCTCAACAGTTGTATTTTCTGACAAAGTAGTTTCAGTATTATTTGTATTTTGATTTTCTGTGTTATTTGTTTCAGTAGAATTTGTTGAATTTATAACATTTTTATTTTCCTCATTTTCCATTTGTATTAAATCAGATCTTATAAACCCAACCATCTTCTTGTACTGTACTTTATACCAATTGTCTTGATTTTCTAATATTTCAACTTTTTCATCAATAGCTATAAGTTCTAATACTTTAGAATCTGTATTTGGTTGTTCCCTAAGTTTTGCTGTATCAACTATAATTTTTCCTGTATTTGCAGCAAAGCTTATATTTATAAAAAGCAAGCTTGCTAATGCAATAATTGTGAAAAACATTATACTTCTTATATTTACTTTAATTTTCATTTTTTTACTCCCCATAATATTATATTAAAATTTTTCAGTATGTTTATAGTATATAATTTTTTTATAATTTTGTCAAGTTTTGGAAAAACTTACAGAAACAATGTTTCTCAGTATTTTACAATTCTTTAATATTATTTTTTATTAAAATATAAAAACTTGGTATATGTAATAATAAATATTCATATTACAATTCATAAACTTTATTCATATTTTTAATTACTAAATATTTTTATCAATTACAGGCAATAACTGTTTTTTTCTTGAAACAACACCCTCTAAAAAAACCCTATTATTCACTAATTTTTTATCAAAAGCCTTTTCAACAGCATCAACTCTTGCACCCAAAGCAATAATCTCAGAATTACTATTCAAAATATCTGTAATAGCAAAAACAAACAAACTTAAACCATTACTCTCAATTTTTGACTTAATAACATCTTCTAATTTATCCTGTCTTTTCAAAACATCATCTATACAAACAGTATTAACCTGTGCTATTACAAATTTTTCTCCATCTTTTTCCATATTCTTAGCATCCAAACAAACTAACTGTTCTTCAGAAAAATCATCCAAAGCTGTACCAGCCTTTAACATCTCCAAACCATACTCTTCAATATTAATTTTAGCAATCTCTCCCAACTCTTCTAAAGCTTTTTTATCATGCTCAGTAGTGGTAGGAGACTTAAGTAACAAAGTATCAGAAATAATAGCACTTGCCATCAATATTGCCTCTGTCCTTTCAACACTATGTCCAAAAGCTTTAAACTCTTCAAACAAAATTGTAGAAGTGCATCCATATGGTTTAGCATTATAATATAATGGATCTGAAGTCTCAAAATTAGCCATTCTATGATGATCTGTAACTGCTAATATCTTAGCTTTTTCTATTCCAATAACACTTTGATTAAATTCATTATGATCTACTAAAATTACTTGTTGTCCCTCTTCAACACTCTCTATTAACTCAGGAGCCTTAATACCTAAATAGTCTAAAACAAACTGTGTCTCCTTATTTACATTTCCTAATCTTACTGCTTTTGTACAATCCCAACCATTCTTTTTATCCAAAATTTCACTTACTATACTTGAACAAATTGAATCTGTATCAGGATTTTTATGTCCAAATATCAAAACATTTTCTTCCATATTAATTTCTCCTTTTTAATAAATTTTATATAAACAATTTTAAAATTACTTAGCTTTTTCTTATAATAGAAATTTTACATTTTATAATATACAACAATTTACAAAAAAAAACAAGTAAATAATAACATATAAACTTAGGGTAAAAAAATTCTCTTATTCTTTATCTGTAAAATCACCTAATATTTTCACTAACTCATCTTTAGAAAACACATACTTTTTATTACAAAAATGACAAACAATTTCTGCACCACCATCTTGTTCAATCATATCCTTTAAAACACCTTTATCTAAAGTATGCAAACCATCAGTCATATGTTCTTTTGAACAATCACACTCATAACAAGGAGTAATATTTTCTTCGATTATATGAACATTATCATCACCAGTAACTCTTTTAGCAATCTCCAACAAACTCAAATTTTCATTTAACATTTTAGAAATTGCCCCAGCCTTAAAAATAGCCTGTTCAACCTTAGAAATCTCCTCATTTGTTGCATCTGGCATAGGAGTTATAACATACCCACCAGCTGACTTAACACCATTTTTGTCAACCAAAACACCCAAAGAAACAGCAGTATTCCTTTGCTCAGACTTAGCAAAATACTCTGCAAAATCTTCAGCAATTTCACCAGAAACCAAAGGACAAATCCCCACATATGGTTCTTTCAAACCAATATCCTTAATAACATTAATAAAACCAGCATTACCAACTGCACCACCAACATCTAACTTACCCATATCATTTAAAGGTAATTCAACTACTGGATTTGCTACATATCCCTTAACTTTAGGAAAATTATTTGCAGTTATAACCATCATTCCCAATGGACCATCACCTTTCAATTGTATAGTCAACTTATGTTTCTCACCTTTCATCTCTTTCCCCATAATTGCAGAAATTGTCAACAGTCTTCCAAAAGCAGCAGTCGCAACTGGACTTAAATCATGTATCTCTTTCGCTTTTTGTACAAGTTCTGTTGTATTTGCACAAACTACTGATATTTTTTCATCATATGCTAAAAACTTTATTATTCTATCATTCACTTTAACCTCTCCCATCTACATTTTTTTTAATTATATCACATTTTTTTTTACTTTTCTACTTTAAAACTATTGCAATTTTAAAAAATATAATATATATTATTTCAGGGTGTGAAAAATGAATAAATTTGTAAACATAAAAAACTCAATAACAAATCCAAAAAAAATTGCAAAAGCAATTTCTTTTTCTAATTCCCTAAAATATATATTGTCTTAAAAATTACTAATTCTTATGAATTGGTATTTTTTTTGCAAGAAAAATAAAAGGAGGTATCTTCAATGGAAGAAAAAACATTACTCTTAGATGTAAACGAAAAACCAGAATTAGCTAAATGGATAATATTAGCTATACAACATGTATTTGCAATGTTTGGAGCCACAATATTAGTTCCAATATTAGTAAATTCAACAGCAGGAGAAACAGTACTAACAATACCAGTAGCACTAGTAACATCAGGAATAGGAACATTAATATACATATTATGCACAAAAGGAAAATCACCAGTATACTTAGGAAACTCATTTGCATTTATAACACCACTAGCAGCAGCATACTTAAAAGGTGGAATATCAGGAGCAATGACAGGAGTTATGGCAGTTGGACTAATATATATAATTTTTTCAACAATAATTCATTTTATAGGGAAAAAATGGATAGACAAACTATTACCTCCAATTGTAATAGGACCAATGATAATGATAATAGGACTTGGTCTAGCACCAAGTGCAATATCACAAATTGGAATATCAAGTAATTCAACATTAGACTTTAGATGTCTTGCAGTAGCACTAATTACATTTTTAAGTACAGTAATAGTAATGTTAAAAGGAAAAGGGCTTTTAAAAATCATACCTTTTTTAGTTGGAATAGTAACAGGTTATATTTCAGCAATATGTTTTGGATTAGTTAATTTTACTTCAGTAGCAGAAGCAAGTTTCTTTAGTATGCCAAAATTTACTTTTCCATTTATAAACTACACTCCAAACTTTGGGGCAATACTTACAATAGCACCAATAGCATTAGTAACTATGGCTGAACATATAGGAGATCACACAGCACTAGGAACTATAATAAAAAAAGACTTACTAAAAGACCCTGGACTTGATAAAACATTATTAGGTGATGGTGTAGCAACATTTATAGCAGGTATTTTTGGTGGACCAGCAAATACAACATATGGAGAAAATACATCTGTTGTTGGAATGACAAAAATTGCATCGGTTTGGGTAATTGGTTTAGCCGCTATATTTGCAATATGTTTAGGATTTTTAGGAAAATTTACTGAAATAATTTCAACAATTCCAAATCCAGTTTTAGGAGGAGTATCTTTGCTTTTATATGGGTTCATTTCTATTAATGGAATTAAGGTATTAATAGAAAATAAAATGGACTTTGGAAAATCAAAAAATGTTATAGTTGCTTCAACAATGCTTGTATTAGGACTAGGAGGAGCTACAATTTCAATAACATCTGGCGACTTATCTGTTACAATATCTGGAATGAGTTTAGCTGCAATTGCAGGTATCTTATTAAATTTATTATTACCTGAAGATAAAGAAAATTCTTCAACAACATCAATGTCAACAACAAAAACAGAAGGAATAACAGAAGAAAAAATTGAACTAACTGAAAATACAAATTTAAAAATATCAAACTTAGAAAACAAAGAAACAACACCAAATAATTTATAAAAACAAGGAGGTACAAATATGCTAACTATATTAAATAATTCACTTATAAAACACAAATTATCAATAATAAGAAATAAAAATACAGGAACAAAAGAATTTAGAGAACTAATTTCAGAAATTGCAACATTACTATGTTATGAAGCAATGAAAGATGCAAAATTAGAAAATATAGAAATAGAAACACCTATATGTAAAACAACTGCACAAATCTTAAAAGAAGATAATTATGCTTTTGTTCCAATATTAAGAGCTGGAACGGGAATGTTAGAAGGCTTAATTAATGTAATCCCTAATGCCAAAATAGGACATATTGGACTATGCCGTAATGAAGAAACTTTAATTCCAGAAAAATACTATTATAAAATGCCAAAAGACATTAGTCAAAGAGAAGTTATAATATTAGACCCAATGCTTGCAACAGGAGGATCAGCATGTGATACAATAAAATGTTTAAAAGAAGATGGTGTCAAAAAAATTAAATTTTTATGTATCATAGCAGCAAAATCAGGAATAGAAAAAATACAAGAAAAATATCCTGATGTAGATATATATGCTGCAACAGTTGATGAAATACTAAATGAAAATGGATATATTGTACCTGGTTTAGGAGATGCAGGAGACAGAATATTTGGAACAAAATAAATCAAAATATAAATGTGCTGTAAAATATTACTTTTACAGCACATTACATTTCTCATATTAAATTACATAATAAGAAATTTTACTCTTAAAAATATCAATGTATCTGAAACATATCTTTTCCTTCTCCACAAACTGGACAAACCCAATCTTTAGGTAAATCTTCAAACTTTGTACCTCTTTGTATTCCATCCTTTTCATTTCCAAACTTAGGATTATAAATATATTTACATTGTGTACATTCATATTGTTCATTTCCAGTTCTATCAACTGAAAAATTATTATATCCAACTACAATAGCAACCATAACAATTAATAAAAATGATAAAGCTTTCCATATACCACTATCACACAAAATTACTGCAAACATACCAAATATTGCACTTATTCCATACAAAATTAATACTGCTTGTTTTTGACTAAATCCTTTAGCTACTAGTCTATGATGTAAATGCCCATTATCAGCTTTAAATACTGCTTTTATAGATTTTCCTTTAATCAATCTTCTAATTATTGCCCAAAGTGTATCAAATATAGGTAATCCCAATGCTATTAATGGTAAAACAATTACTGCTGCTGTATATGTTTTAGCAGAACCTAAAATTGAAATTACTGATAACGAAAAACCTAAAAAGTTTGATCCAGTATCTCCAATAAAAGTTTTTGCGGGTGTAAAATTAAATGGTAAAAATCCTACCAAAGCACCTGCTAAAGCTGTCACTAATACTATTGATATTAAAGATGATCCATTTAATACAAATATTACTAACAATGAAATCGCTGATATTACTGATATTCCTGATGAAAGTCCATCTAATCCATCTATTAAATTTATAGCATTTGTTACAATTATTATCCAAACTATTGTAAGTAATACTGATGTAATTTGATGAATTTCTGAAAAATTCAAAAATGGAAGAGTTACTCCCTCTATTCTAATTCCTGCAACCACAACACATATTGCTCCAAATAATTGCCCTGTTAATTTTGTTATTGGTTTTATTGGCTTTATATCATCAATTACACAAATTGCTGATATTCCCAAAATTCCTATAAGAAATCCTAATAACTTTTTCCAATATTCCTGAATGCCAAATAAATTTATTGATTTTTCCATACTCATTACTAATAATAAATATATTGTTGAAACTAGAAATCCTAATATTACAGCTGGGCCACCAAATTTAGGCATTGTTTTCCTATGTGCTCTTCTATCATCTTTTTCTTCACTTACTGCTCCTATTTTTTTTGCAAGTTTTATTGTATATGGTGTAGTTACAAATGTCACTACAAATGCTAGTATAAATGCTATTGCTATATTCCCCCACATATTATATTCCTTTCTGAATGTCAAAAACTATTTTTATTTTTTAATTTGTTAATTTTATTAATAAATTATTTCATATTATTATTCTCTATTTCTTCTAACATTTTCAATCTATCTTCATATCTTCCACCTTTAAATTTTTCTCCTAACCAATTTCTTATAATACAAATAGCTTGATTAGTAGTTAAATAATCTCCACCTAATGTAATTACATTTATATCATCATCTGCTTTTGCAAATTTTGCAGCTTCTTCATTTCCTATAGTTGCAGCTCTTATCCCTTTAAATTTATTAGCAACTACTGTCATTCCATATCCTGACCTACATATTAATATTCCCACATCACTTTCCTTTTTTTGTATTGCTTCTGCTACTTTTTTTGCATATATTGGATAGTCTGTTCTTTCTTCATTATGTGTTCCAATATCTTTATATTCAATTCCCTTTTCTTCAAAATATCTCTTAATTTCTTCTTTTAATTTATATCCTCCATGATCTGCTCCTATTACTATCATTTGTATCCTCCTTGCTTTTTTTTATACTATAACATATTTTTTTTTATATTACAATAATTTTTTTAAATAAGGGCAAAGTAAAACTTACAAAATAATACATTTTTATTGTTGAGTAGTTAAAACCTTAATCTTTGATATTTTCTGCATATTTATTATTCACAATTTTATCAAATGGAGCTTTTTGAGTTAATTCTCCAGCCAAACTCATTACATCTTGTAACTTATCAAAACTTTCTTGTTTTAATACTGGTGTTTCATTCCAAGCATCTATGTCTTTATAGCTTTGTACTGCTGTCGCAAGTAGTTCTATATCTGTGTCTGGGAAAAAGTCTTTTATCACTTCTGCAATTTCTTTTGCTGTATGTTCTTTTACCCATTTTTGTCCTTTATAAATTGCACTTGTAAAATTTTGTATTGTTGTTTCATTTTTCTCTATATAACTTTTTTTAGCAAAATATGCTGTATATGGAATTTCTCCCGCTTCTTTTCCAACAGAAGCCACAACATATCCTTTACCTATATTTTGAACATTTGAAGCAGTTGGCTCAAATAATGTTACAAAATCTGCATCTCCAGATGTGAAAGCACTTGCCATCAAGTCAAATTTGATACTATCATCTAATGTTAAGTCTTTTCCTGGTGTTAAGCCATTTTCCTTTATTACATATTCCAATGTCATATATGGCACTCCACCTTTTCTTCCAGGTATAACTGTTTTTCCTTTCAAGTCTTTCCAAGTGAAGTTTTCTATTTTTTCTTTTGACACTAAAAATGAACCATCTCTTTTTGTAAGTTGTGCAAATACTTGTGTATAGTCCTCTTTTCCTTCATTATATACATATATTGATGCTTCTGGTCCTGCAAATCCTATTTGTGCTTCACCTGATAATACTGATGTCATTACTGCGTCTGCACCTTGCCCAGTAGTCAATTCAATTTCTATCCCATTTTCTAAAAAATAACCATTATTAATCGCAACATATTGTGGTGCATAAAACACAGAACGAGTAACTTCATTCATTTTTATTAATGTATTTCCATTATTAGTAGTTTGTTTGTTATTTTTTATTATAACAACTCCAACAACAATCGCGACTAAAATCAAAATAACCACACCAATTATAATTTTCCTTTTCACTATAAACCTCCTACTACTATTAAAATTACTTTCGGATAAATTTTTCTAACAATAAAACTCCTCCATACATAACTCCAGCAACAATTCCTAAAATTATTACACTTGTCATAACCAAATCTAATTTAAAAACTTGCCCACCATATACTATTAAATACCCTAAACCAGCTTTTGAAACCAAAAACTCTCCTGATATTACGCCTACAAGTGATAAACCTATATTTACCTTTAATGAATTTATAAATGTTCCTATATTTGCAGGTATAACTATTTTTGTAAGTAATTGAAATTTCGTACAATTAAATGTTCTTGCCATTCTAATTATTTCTTTATCTGTTTTTAAATATCCATTTAGCATTTCCAGTATTGTTACAATTAATGAAATTGCTATTGCCATTACAATAATTGCAGGAGTACCTGAGCCAACCCAAATAATAATTATTGGACCTAAAGCAACTTTTGGCAAACTATTTAGAACAACTAAAAATGGCTCAGAAACTTTTGCTAAAAATTTAGACCACCACAAAATAATAGCAATTAGCACACCTAAAATTGTACCCAAACAAAATCCAACTAAAGTTTCATAAATTGTTACTTGAATATGTTTTAGCAAATCATTTGACGATAAATCCAAAAATGTTTTAAAAATTCTACTAGGTTGACTAGTTATAAAACTATCTATTAAGTCTGTATTTGCAAGAATTTCCCAAACTCCTAAAAAGCCAACTAAAATTAATAATTGTGTCAATATTACTAAAAATTTATTTAATTTATTTTTTCTTAAATATTTTTTTCTTTCTATAGATATTCCTTTACTTTTCATTTACACCAAGCTCCCTCCATAAGCAATCAAAATATTTGCTAAATTTAGGACTTTGTCTGCAATTTATAGGTGTTCTGTTTTCCATTTCAAAATCTATTTTGTGTATATCTTTAATAGTTCCTGGTCTTTTACTTAAAACTAAAACCCTGTCTGCCATACTTATTGCTTCTGATATATCATGTGTTACCATTATTGTTGTTATATTTTCTTTTTTCAAAATTGAGTATATATCTTCTGTTACCATTATTCTTGTTTGATAATCTAATGCTGAAAAAGCTTCATCTAATAATAATAACTTTGGTTTAACCGCTAATGTTCTAATTAATGCAACTCTTTGCCTCATTCCTCCTGACAATTCTGATGGATATTTGCCTATAAAATCATATAAATTGTACTTTTTTAATAGTTCTTTTACATATTCAATATTTTCTTTTGTCTTTATTCCTTTAATTTCTAGTCCAATTAATGTATTATTTAAAATATTTCTCCATTCCAATAAACAATCTCTTTGTAGCATATAACCTATTTTTGATGATATTTCTTCTATTTTTTCTCCTTCTATGTATATTTCTCCTTCTGTTTTACTTTCTAGTCCTGCTATTATTGATAATAGTGTTGATTTTCCACATCCACTTGGTCCTATTACACTGACAAATTCTCCTCTTTTTACTCTAAAGTTTACATTTTTTAGTGCCTGAATTTCTCCTTCTTTGTTTTGATATTTTTTTCCTATATTTTTAACTTCAAGTATTTCTTTCATAAATTGCCTCCTTTTATTTATCCTACTATATTTTATGTAATGTTAAATTTTATGGTTACTACTTAAAAAACGAAAATCAAAAAACAAATTTTTATTTCTATAAATGGTCCTAACATAAAATCTAATATATGTAAAGAAACAAATATACTTACAATGCCTAAATCTGGTTTATAAAATGGATATGCTATCAAAAACATTATCAATACCGATAAAATAAGTAAAACATATAATTTTATTGCATTTCTTAAATGCTCTTTATAAACAAACTTTTCCTTTGCTATATCTACTTTTGCAACAGTTTTTACTGCATCTGTAATATTCTTTTTTGGGCAAGCCCATTTTAAAGCTATAAATTATAAAAAAAAGAGAACATAATTAAACAAAAATTTAATCATATTCTCTAAAAATTTAAATCTCAGCTTTTTTACTTAAAACAATTTCATTTGAACAATCTTTAATATCAACCCTCTTCTGCAACTCCATAATCAAAATTGGCAATAAAGAAATACCAACAGTAATTCCCCATTGAGCCATATTCAAAGTAACAACCTCAAACATATTAGCCAAAACTGGTACTATAACTACAACAACTTGGATAAAAATACCCAAAACAAAACTGCCAATTAAATACTTATTCTCAAAAAAACCACTCTCAAAAATAGACTTCTCACTTTTTATATTAAAACTATGCACTAACTCCAAAAATCCAATAGCCAAAAAAGCCATAGTTCTACCAACCTCTAAGCCAAAATATTTATTACCAATACCAAAGGCTACAAGAGTCAAAACTCCAATCATAACACCTTCAACAATAATTTTATTCCACAATCCATCAGCAAAAATACCTTTTTTACTATTAACAGGTCTTCTATTCATTATATCTTTTTCAGGCTTTTCTAACCCCAAAGCAATTGCTGGAAGAGAATCTGTAACTAAATTTATCCATAAAAGCTGAATTGCAAGTAATGGTGATTTTAGACCTAATACTAACCCTATAAAAATTGTAACTATTTCACCTATATTAGTAGCAATTAAAAAATGTATTGCCTTTTTTATATTATCATATATATTCCTTCCTTGCTTTACAGCCTCAACAATTGTAACAAAATTATCATCTGTCAAAATAATATCAGCAGCATTTTTGGCAACATCTGTACCATTTTTACCCATAGCAATTCCTATATCAGCATTTTTTAGTGCTGGACTATCATTTACACCATCACCTGTCATTGCAACAACTGACCCATTTTTTTGCCAGGCCTTTACTATTCTTACTTTATGTTCTGGCGTAACTCTTGCAAATACAGAATACTCTTTTATGTTTTTTTCTAATTGATTTTGATTTATATTATCTAGTTCTTGACCTGTAATTGCTTTGTCTTTTAATCCTAAAATTCCCAAATCCTTTGCAATTGCTTTTGCTGTTTCTAAGTGATCTCCTGTTATCATTACTGTTTTTATTCCAGCTTGTTTACACGTTTTAACCGCTTCTTTTACACCTTCTCTTGGAGGATCTATCATACCAATTAAACCAACAAAAGTTAAATTATCCTCTATATTTGAAGTTTCAATTTTACTTGGCAAAAAGTCTACATCTTTATATGCAACAGCTATCACTCTTAATGCCTGTTTAGCCATTTCTTTATTTTCAGTTTGAATTTTTGATGAATTTAATGTATTAATTTGTATATTATATTGATTTTGCATTTCGATTACTTCTGAAATCTCTTTTGTACACTTTTGTAATAGTACATCTGGTGCTCCTTTAGTAATAATACGATATTTGCTTCCTATTCTATGTATAGTTGTCATCATTTTTCTATTTGAATCAAATGGAATTTCGTTAACTCTAGGTAACATTTTTTCTAATTCATTTTTTATAGATCCCATATTCAATCCTGCTTCTACAATTGCCTTTTCTGTTGGCTCCCCTGTTACACTTCTATTACCATTTTCCACAATAATTTCACAATCTGTGCATAATGTTGCCAATTCTACTATAAATTTTTTATTTCTACATTTAATATCAACAACCTTCATCTTATTTTGTGTTAATGTACCTGTTTTATCTGAACAAATTACACTACTACTTCCAAGAGTTTCCACTGCTGGCAACTTTCTAATAATACTATTCTTTTTAGCCATTTTAGTAACACCAATTGAAAGCATAATAGTAACAATAGCAGGAAGTCCCTCTGGTATAGCAGCAACTGCCAATCCTACTGAAGTCATAAACATCTCAACAGGCTCTATATGTTTAATTAATCCCATTACAAAAATCACAATACAAATAGATAAACAAGCCAAACCTAAAGCCTTCCCAACATCACCTAACTTCTTTTGCAATGGTGTTTCAGGTGCTTCATCTTCAATAATCATATTAGCAATTTGTCCTACTTTTGTATTCATTCCTATATCAGTAACAATTGCTTTACCATGTCCATTAACAACAATACTTGCCATAAAAGCTAAATTTTTCATATCCCCTAAAGAAACATTCTCCTCACAAATCAAATTAGCATCCTTTAAAACTGGCTCTGTTTCTCCAGTTAAAGAAGATTCTTCAATTTTCAAATTATGACTTTCTAAAATTCTACAATCTGCTGGCACGAAATTTCCAGCCTCTAACTCTATAATATCACCCTTTACAAGTTCTTCAGCACATATCTCCAATTTTTTTCCTTCTCTAATAACTTTAGCAATTTGAGGAGTCATTTGTTTTAATGCCTCAATAGACTTCTCTGCCTTTGACTCCTGTATAACACCCATTAAAGCATTAAAAACAACAATTCCAATAATAATAATAGAATCCACAAAATCATTCTCACCTTGCATTTTAGAAACAATAGCAGAAACAACAGAAGCAATAATCAAAATAATAATCATAAAATCATTAAATTGTTTTATGAATTTCACAAAAAAACTCTCTTTCTTCTTCTCCTCCAATTTATTTTTCCCATCTTTCTCTTGCCTTTGCTTTACCACATCCTCTGATAAACCAACACTTTCATTTGTACCTAAGTTTGTTAAAACTTCATCTCTTCTCAAAGTTTGCCACATACAAAATACACTCCTTTTTCTTATGAAAACTTTAATTGATTATGTAGTAAATCTTAAAGCACACCCTCTAATCAATCAAAAATATTAATATTAATAAAATATATGTGGCTTGTACAATTTTATTACACTAATTTTTAATTTTATCATATTATGTAATCAAGAGGTGTTATTATGTTAAACTCAATATTATTATCAGTTTCAAGCAGTATAGACTCACTAGGAATAGGTATTACATATGGAATAAAAAACACCAAAATTTCTTTAATTGGAAAAATAATCTTATTTATAATTTCTTTAACTATGAGTTATTTTTCTCTATTTTTAGGGAATCTTATCCAAAATATTTTTCCAACTTTTTTAACAAAATTAATTGGTAGTTTAATATTAATATCTATGGGAATATATATAAGTTTTGAAGCATTAAAAAAACAAGATGTTAATTGTAATGTTTTTAATAATCCAATATCATCTGACTTCGATAATTCACAAATTATAGATTCAAAAGAATCATTATTTTTAGCTGTAGCTCTTTCTCTTGATAGTTTGTGTATTGGAATAGGTGGTAGTATTAGTAATATAAATTTAATTTTATTTCCTTTATTAGTTAGCATTTTTCAGTTATCATTCTTAAGTTTTGGCACTTTTTTAGGATCTCATATTAATAAATTTTATAAACTTCCTAAAAATATATGGTCTTTAATTTCTGGAATTTTACTAATTTTAATTGGAACTTTTAAATTGTTTATATAATTTGAAAATGTGCAATAAGTAAATATTTTTTATTTTACTTATTGCACTTAAAATATTTTATACTTCTTATTTATTGTCCCAACTTCATAGAAAGCAACTTAGAAATTCCACTTTCCTCCATAGTAACCCCATAAACAGTATCAGCAACCTCCATAGTACCCTTTCTATGAGTAATAACCAAAAATTGTGTATCTTGAGAAAACTTCTTCAAATACTCTGCATATCTAAACACATTAACATCATCCAAAGCTGCCTCAATCTCATCCAAAACACAAAAAGGTGCAGGATTTATCTTTAAAATCGCAAACAATAAAGCAATAGCAGTAAAAGCCTTTTCCCCACCAGACAATAAAGTCATACTCTTTAACTTCTTTCCTGGTGGCTGTACAGTAATTTCAATACCACACTCTAAAATATTATTCTCATCTTCAAGAATAAGTTCTGCCTTTCCACCACCAAAAAGCTCTGCAAAAACTTCACTAAAATTTTTATTAATTACAGCAAACTTTTCTTTAAATTGTTCTTTCATAATTTGTGTCATATCAGAAATTACTTTTCTTAATTGACTCATAGTATTCTCTAAATCCAACCTTTGTTCGCTCATAAAATCATATCTATCCTTTAAATTTTTATACTCTTCAATTGAGTCAATATTAACACTACCTAGCTCTTTTATTTCACTTCTTAAAACATTTACTTTTTTTTGTGTTATTTGAACATTTTCAGGTTTTTTATAGTTTTCTGCATTATTAGGTGTAATTTCATATTCTTCCCACATCTTATTATAAATATCATTAATATCCTCTTCGATTTTAGATTTCTTAACATCTAACTTTACAAGTTGCCCCTTTAAATCTTCAATAATCTTAAATTTTTCTGTTATTTCACTTTCTTTCTTAGAAAGATCTTTACTATCATTTGCTCTTTTTTGTTTTAACTCTTCAATTTTTGAGCTACTATTTTGAACATTTTTATTAACTTCATCTATTTTTTGCAATGTTTCTTTAATTGTTTTTTCCAAATTCTCATTATCTTTTTTTATTTGCTCAATTTGAATTTTCTTATTATCTATACTATTATTTGCATTATCTATTTCTTGTTTAATTCTCTCTTGAATTTCTTGTATAGATGTTTCACTTTCATCAAATGAAGATACTGAAATTTTCAAATTTGTAATATCAAAATTCAAATTATCAATATATTTTTGATCATCTTTATTAAGTTCTGCAAATTCAGAAATTATTTTAGATAACTCATCATTTTTTATTATAATTTCTTCAATTTGTTTTTCTATTTCTTTTTTATTTATATTTGCTTCTTGTTTTTGCTTCTCAAGACTTTGTTGTTCCTCTTTTAGTCTTGCCAAACGTTTTTCCAGTTTTCCTATATTTTCATCAATCGAAATAATTTTTTGCTTTTCTGTTGCATATATTATATCTATTTCTTGTAACTCTCTTTCTAAATTAGCTGATAATTCTAAAATTCCTCCTATTGATTCTTCATATTCTTCTTTTTCCTTGTTAATCTTTTGGATTTTTTCTTTTAAATCTGTAATCTCTTTTTCTAATTTCTCGATTTCCTTACTTCTTCCTAAAATATTTACTGTTTTTTTAGTAACAGAACCACCTGTTATTGAACCTGATGAATTTATTAAATCTCCATCTAAAGTAACAATTCTAAATGTATAATTATTTTCTTTTGCCACTTTTATTGCTGTTTCCATATTATTTACAATTATTGTTCTTCCAAGTAAATTTAATATAATTTGCTCATATTTTTTATTACATTTTACTAAATCTGATGCAATTCCTATAATCCCTTTTTCATTTCCCTTTATCTTATCAATTCTCTTTCCTTTAACTGAAGATATTGGTAAAAATGACGCTCTTCCTAAGTTATTTTTTCTTAAATGTTCTACTAATCTCTTAGCATCTTGCTCTGTTTCTGTTACAATATTTTGAAGACTTGCACCCAAACACATTTCTACTGCTATTTGCAATTCATCAGGAACATCAATAATATTTGCTAAAACTCCACACATTCCTTTTCCTAGCTCTTTTACATTTTCACAATCTTTTAACAATGATTTTATACTTTTTATATATCCTTCTTTTTCTTTTTCAGTTTCTATCAAAAATCTTTGCCTAGATTCTTTTACCCTCATATCACTTAACATCACATTTATTTGATTTTCAAATAACTTTATTTTTTCATTTGCTTCTATTCTTTGTTTTGATACTTCTTCTAACGATTTTTGTGATTTATTTTTCTTACTTTCTATCTCATTAAACTGTTTACTAATATCTTCTTTATTAATACGTGAATTATCCAATTCAGAAATTGTTGTTTGTATTTCTTGTTTTATTTGAACTTGTCTTTTTTCATAGTTCTCATAATTTATATTTTGTGTATTTATATCTGATTGAAGTTCATATTTTTTATCTACATTTTTCTCTACTATTTGTTTATATTCTTCAATTTGTAATTCTTTTGATGATAACTTTTGTGTTATTTTATCAAGTTCTTTTTGTTTTTCACTTAATTCTTGTTCAAATTTTTCCTTATTTTGTTTTAAATTATCTTTTTTGGCTTCTTTTTGTTCAATTTCTGTTTTCAATTCTAAAAGTTTTATATTTTGTTCATCTATTTCTTTTAAATATCTTTCACTATTTTCATTATTATTAACAATTCTTGTTTTAGCTACATTTATTTCTGAATTTAACTGTTCTATTTGCTTTTGACTTTCAAATGCTAAATTTGAAATATTTTCTATTTCTTCAATAACATTATCAATACTTGATTTTAATTCCTCTTTTAAAATATTTAATCTTTCTAGTTTTCCCTCTTCTGTATTACATTGTGTTTGCATTATATCAATTGACTTAACTATTTCTTGCAAATCCATTTTATATTTTTCAATATTATACACAAATAGCCCTATTTCAATACTTTTTAACTCTTCCCTTAAATTCAAATACTTTTTTGCCCTATCTGCTTGCATTTGTAAAGGCTCTAAACTTGACTCTATTTCATTTAAAATATCATTAATCCTTAGCAAATTTAGTTTAGTATGTTCTAATTTTTTCTCTGACTCCTCTTTTCTAGACCTATACTTTACAATACCAGCAGCCTCTTCAAAAATATGTCTTCTATCTTCTGACTTATCACTTAAAATCTCATCAATCTTACCTTGTCCAATTATAGAATAACCATCTTTTCCAATACCAGTATCCATAAAAAGTTCTTGTATATCTTTTAATCTACATTGAACTTTATTTATAAAATATCCAGTTTCTCCACTTCTATATATTTTTCTTGTTACAGTAACCTCTGTATATTCAATAGGAAGAATCCCATCTGTATTATCAAACACTAAAGAAGCCTCTGCAAACCCTAGAGACTTTCTATTTTGAGTACCAGCAAAAATTACATCTAAAGACTTTGCCCCTCTTAGGGACTTCATACTCTGTTCACCCAACACCCATCTTATAGCATCAGAAATATTACTCTTTCCCGAACCATTTGGACCTATGGCAGTTGTTATACCAGGTTTCAATTCTAAAATTGTTTTATCTGCAAAGGACTTAAACCCTTGTAATTCTAATCTTTTTAAATACATATTCTCACCTTTTAAAGGGATTTAGGGACGTTCCTTAAAATCCCTTTTTGAAGGGAAAAAGGGACACTCCTTCTTTTCCTACTTTTTTCTTTAACATTTTACTATATACTACTTTTTACATCTGAGTAGTCAAATTTTGCATAATATAAAAAATAATAATCTAAAAAATTATAATTTACTTAATACCATATATATCCATTTTGCAACTACGTACATAAGCTTTTATCTTATTTTCTCCTCCATAACAGATCCAACCACAATGTGTTCCAGTTGTATCCTGAAAAAATGGCTGTATAAAAGACGATGTTTCACTTGACTCTTTTAATTGTTCTGGCATAAAAGTAATATCTTGGATTATCTCATTATTAGCAGGATAATGTATATATGCAATAAAAAGCTTATAACTATCTAAATTTGGTATCTCAAATTCCGTCCAAGAAGTTTCTGTAACAGTCAATAATAATTGAGATTCATTAAAACTTGCTCTATTTCCTTCTATATAATTATTAATTTCACTTTCATAATCAGCTAATGTATTATTTTCTAATTGTTTTGAATTTTCTGATTTTTCTTTTGCCAACTTTACTTGTTCAAATATTCCATTTCCTGATAACTGTGAAATTGCTACCCCTGCCAATATTAACAAAATAATTATTGTCCTAATATTCCGTTATGACTATTTTTTAGTTTAGCCAACATTTTGTAATTTATTTTCATTTCCGATATTTAAAATATTGAATTTATAATATATAGTTATTTCTTTATTTTCTGATATTTCTATCTTATCTACTAAAGATACAAGCATTGTTCTTGTTATTTCTTTCATATTAACGAAATCATTAACAAGTTTATTGATGTCTATTGAACTATCTTCTTTTTCTTCTAATTCTTGTAATTGCTTTATTCTTTCTTCTGCTTGTTTTCTGTTTTCTATCTGCTTTGAATAAAGCCTTTTAAAATCTTCATCTTCAAATAGTCCATTGTATTTATCTTCATATAACTTGTCTATTCGCTTGTTTATATCTTTAACTTTCTTTTCTAAAATAAGAATTTCATTTTTAACATTAAACCTATCTTTGATTATCTTGTCTTTTGATGTATTTGCTATTTTAGTGTATTTTTCTTCATTTAAGAACTCTCTACATCTATTTTTTATTTGCTCAATTACAAAGTCTGTTACTTTTTCTAAATTGTTGCTATGTGGTGTGCATAATCCTAAATGTGTATTTGTTGCCTAGGTATTGCACCTCAAATAAAATGTTGTTTTGTTTGGGTGTTTTTGTGGTACTAAACTTAATTTTTTGCCACATTCCTTACAACATACTAACCCTTTTAATAGCCAATCATAAGACTTTGTTCTTACTTCTGTTCTGCTTTTTATCATATCTTGTACTATATTAAAAGTTTCTTCATCAATTATTGGTGTGTGCATATTTTTTACAATTATTCTATCTTCTTTAGGCATTATCATTGTTTTCTTGCTTTTATAGTTTATCTTTTTAGTATTTCCATTTGATACCCAGCCAAGATAAGTTACATTTTGTAATATCCTTTTTACTGTATTTCTGTTCCAACCTCTTTTTATTCCATCTTTTCTTGTATGTGCATTACCTACAATTTCTGATGGTACTAGAGTTCTTTCATCTGTTAGTATTTTTCCTATTTCTGTCGGTGTCATTCCATTTCTTGCTAACATAAATATTCTTCTAACGATTGGTGCTATATCTTGGTCTATTACATAATGGTTATAGTCTAATGGATCTTTTTTATAGCCATAAGTTGGATATGTTGTCATTACTTTGCCTTCTTTGGCTCTTGTTTTCTTTCCATTTCTTACTTTTCTTGATGTATCTCGTAAAAACCATTCATTGAAAAATGCTTTGAATTGTACCATTTCTTCTGATGTTTCAATATGCCCTGTGTCTATATCATCTGTTACTGCTATAAATCTTACACCTTTTTCAATAAAAAATTCTTCTAAATAGTACGATATTTTACTTGATAATCTCCCAAACCTAGATAAGTCTTTTACTATTATTAAATTGATTTTCTTATTTTCAATATCCTTTATCATTCTATTAAAGTCTGGTCTGTCGAATGTTGCTCCAGAAACTCCGTCATCTGTGTAGTCATCATATACTTGTATATTGTTGTCTTTACAAAAGTTTCTTAAAAATAGTTTTTGTGTGCTGATACTACCACTTTCTTGTTCATCTTCTTTTGTTTCTATTACTTCGCCATTACCAACTTCAATATTTTCATTGGATAATCTTTCATATAATCCTGCAATATATTTTTCAGGATTTGCTATTGTTATCATTTAAACCTCTCTTTCTAATAACAATAGGTTTCCTCCTATCCAATTTATAACTGAATTATATAATTTTTACAAAAACATTTCAACTCATATTTAAAAATTTAGGGGCTGTAAAAAAAGTCCCAACGAAAAATGAGATTTGAGTTAGAATTTTAACTTGAATCTCATTTTTTATATTTTTGTTCTTTTTATAAATTAATTTCTTAATATGTTATAATTTTTAAGCATGACAAAATCAGATATGCAATCATATCTGTATTATGTAAAACATACTTATAAATAAATTTAAGCACATTTTTTTATTCTGTTAATTTTATTATGATATTTATATAGATTATATCCACAAGATATTAATATCAACTCTAAAATTACATTTTCTATCCCTTTTCTTCGTACTCTTTTATATGATTTATCCCATTTTAAAATTCCATATGTTCCTTCCGCTTGGATACTTCTATTCATGCAAAGTAATGCTCCTTGT
>CAOSZT010000006.1:0-1449 GCA_948528155.1 uncultured Clostridia bacterium
CAAATTCATTTTGTAATTCAATTGGTGGTAATATAATCTCTAAATTCATTAGATTTGCTTTTGATATATTTGACATTGATTTAGCACTACCATTTGAAATTTGTGTTATATTCTTTCTAAATGTTTTATGATTAATTAATTTCCATAAATATACTTTATTACAAATATCTGTTGTATTTAGTCTAAAAATTAAGTCTGGTAGCATTAAATTAGGCTTTGTATTATATACATATGCACTCATACCCACTAATTCAGGTGTATTTTTTCTTGTAAATAGTAAATCTCCTTGTTTTACTACTACACTAGGAATATACATATCTTCATCTATTAAAGCTTTATTTTCATCTTGACTATAATATCCATATGTTACAGCACTTAGTTTTAGTATTGCAGGATATTCATTTTTTCTTGGAAAATTTTCACATACAAAACTTTTTCCATTATCTATATTTATTAAACAATCTCTTAGCTTTATTTTATTAAAATTTTTATTATTTATATTTGGATCTCCAAACATTTTTATGAATTGATGTTCTATAAGTTCTTCATAGTTAATTAATTGTTTCTTTCTTTCTTCAATAATTTGTTGAATAGTATCTAATCTCTTTACTATTGTAATTTGTTCATCTAATTTAATTTTTTCAAATACTAAATCTGTTAAATTGTTTAACTTTATATATTTTATTACTCCACCTATTGAATTTTTTCTTAATTGTTCTATTTTACTTTCAATTAAATAATACATATATTTTGTATTTAATATATCCTTATTTTTACTTTCAATTATATATGTTCTTTGATATGCGTTAAATTTACCTTTATAATACTTTACGTTTAAATCCCCATTACCTGCAACTAGAACACATTCACAATCATACGCATAATTATTTATTCTTAATATATCATTTGAACAAGTAAAAAATGGATATAAACCATTTTTTATAGAAGCATTTGCGTCTAATTTTCCTGTCTTTATTTTTGTATAATCTCCTAATTTTTCTTTTTTCATTACAATATTTCCTCTAATTCATTTAATTTTTGTTGTATAATTTTTTCTTCTTCAATAATACGTTTTAATATAATTTTAGGATCTTCATATTCTTTCTTTTCCATTATTATCTCTTTATACTTATTAATTGATAAATCATATCCATTTTCTGCAATTTCTTCTTTTGTTACAAAAAATGATTTTTCTGTTCTTTTTCTGTTTTGCTCTTCCTCTGCTTCTCTATTTTTAAACCTTTCAATAATATCTGGAATATCATTCTCTTTTACTGGTTGCCTTTGGTCATCTAAACTAAATCCATCTGCAGTCATATCATAAAACCATACTTTATCTGTTCCACCTACACCTGTTTTTGTATATATCATTATTGCTGTTGATACTCCTGCATAAGGTTTAAATACTCCACTTGGCATTGAAATGATTGCTTCTAATTTATGATTTTC
>CAOSZT010000006.1:1720-35241 GCA_948528155.1 uncultured Clostridia bacterium
TTAGGATTTTCTATTCCGTGTTGCATTAAGTTCATTGCACTAATTCTAAGCATTGTCCTATCCATATCAAAACCATAAAACATTGTATTATTAAAATGTTCTAATTTATCTTGATAATTAAATAAATCTGGTTCATTCTTTCTCAAATATTCTCCTGCTTCTACTAGAAATCCTGCACTTCCACAAGCTGGATCTACAATAACGTCTTTTGATGTTGGATTCATTAACTCAACCATCATTCTTATAATATGTCTAGGTGTTCTAAACTGACCATTTGTTCCTGATGTTGCTAATTTTGAAAGTAAATATTCATACAAATCTCCCTTTGTATCTCTATCTTTCATATCTATTTTATCTATTGCTGTTACTACTTTTTGTAATACTATTGGTGTTGGAACTAAAAATATTGCTTCTTCCATATATTTTGCATAACTTGATTTTCTATCATTTCCTAATGTTTTTATAAAAGGAAATACTTCTTCTTGAACTGTTTTAAACATTCTTGAAGCTTCAAAATCTTTGAATACACTCCATCTACAATTTTGATGTTCTTTGTCAAATATTCGTTTTGATTCTATTCCTAAAAGTACATCATCTCTTTCATTTTTTAATTCAGTTTCATCTAGTCCTTTTATAAATAATAAATATGTAATTTGTTCTATTACTGTTAGTGGATTTGCAACTCCCCCTGAATGAAAAGTTAGCCATATTTTATCTATTATATTTCTTATATTATTATCCATTTTCTCCCCCATTACAATTATTCGACTTTATTCTATCATAAATTTAATTTTTCCTCAATAAAATTACCATTTTTGTGGCAAAAAAATAGTTAAGAATTTATATTCTCAACTATTAATTTTACTGTCCTTCATAATACAATTACTTTCTTTTAAAAGCTAAATTTACTACTTCACTTTTCATTACAATAATACATTGTTGTATAATCTCATCTATCCTTGTATAGCGAAAAATTTTTGTCTTTATTGTATCAGCCTTTAACCACGGTTTAATAGCAGAAAAAACTATTTTTTTACAATTCAAATTATAGTCTTTAGAGATTTCAATAAAACATTCTTCTACTGTATATTGTTTCTCTATTAATCTACATATCATTTCTATGATAATAGCTTTTTCTAAATCATTATATTGTCTAAAATTTTCTAAATAATCTTTAGCAAATTTTGTATAATAATTATCTGTTTTTATTTCTATTATATTTTTTTTATTTGTTTGTCTTTTCATTTTTTTCATAATATTCATCATTATATTTTTTATTTACCTCCATTCAATTATTGCACTACTTTTTCCTCTAATAATATTTTCTACCTCTTCTATTATATCGTTTGGAAATCAAATAGAACGCTATGTGCTTGATGGAATTACAGGTATTTTAAACTTCTTCATAATTTCTCCTTTCTTTTTATCTAAATAGCAATTTTGTACTACTATTAGTTATTATACTACTTCTTCTAAGAATAGTATATAAAATTTTAAAAAAATAAAGTCAAGAACCTAAGTTCCTGACTTTTGTCTTTTGTACTTTATTGATTTTATCTTTTGTATTTTATATATTTATCTTTAGTTAGCATTTTTTATAGATAAGAAGCCTATGTCAACATAGTCTTTATCTAACAATTCATAAGATTTTTCTATGTATATTACTAGCTTATAATTACTTGAATCATCTGTAGTTAATTCTTCTGTTTCTAATTTTTCATCAAGTTTAACATTAAGCTCTTTATCATCTTCAATCTTATATAAGCTCATACGGATATTTTCCTTTAAATTATCCTTAACTTTTAATTTAATTTTATATGTTCCATTATTACTAATATCTGGTGTAAATTGATACTCTGCTAATCTACCATCAATATTTAATGAACTAATATAAACTCTGTTGTAATCTGTTTTATCTGTACTTTTACATAAGAAAAATACTACTAATCCAATTACTAAAATTAAAAGTAATATACATACTGCTAGTATAATCTTTTTCTTCATTTTGTCCTCCTTCTTTTTTATATACCCCTTAGATAAGTATGCAGATCAAGAAATATAAAAGGGGATTATCAAAAATATTACAGAAAGGAGCAAGAATAATATTTTTTAAAAATATAGCTTTACTCTACATACTTATCTAAGGAGTATATCTCTTTCCCTGTCTACAACTATATTTTATCACGCAAAAAGTCCAAAGTATACTGCAGGATTTTGCAAGGTTTTTGCAAAAAGTTATGTCAATAAATTTGCATTTTGCAATATTTCCAATACTTTCAATCTTAATTCTGGATTCAATAATACAGTAGCTCCTATTGTTAATAAAATAAAAATTGCTAATATTACCATTAATTTTATAATTTTAACTGCTAAATCCATTATGAAATTCAATATTTTTATAAGTGTATGCTTTTCTTTTTCAATAATAATATTATTTTTATCCCTATCTAAATTAAGACTATCATATAATCTTTCTTTTTCTAAATTTTCTTTTTTCTTTTCTAATGCTCTTTCATATATTGATTTGTTTTTATTTCTTTTTAACATTTTCCCTATCCTTTTTCTTTTTTAAAAAATTAAATACACTCTTTTTATCTTTTACTTCTTCTATACTAGAATTTAGTAAATATCCTTTTAAAATACTTTCATAAAATCCTTTATTTCCTACAATAAATGGCTCTGGTACAAATTCACTAAAAGAACTTCTATCTTTCCAAAAATTGCCTAAACTTTGTCTAAATGTTTCTTTATCTTCATTTCTTATAAAGTTAAATATTAAATGAGAATTAATATCTTCTCCTATAATCATAAATGTTTCTATTAATTTGTTTATTTCCCACGCTTTATTTCCAGATACTATTATTTTTAAATCTCTTGTTAGGAAGGACGATTTTTCTTCTTCTGTCATTTCTTCAAAGTTACCAAAATCAAATACATAAAATTCATATTCAAATTTTAGTATTTCTGCTAAGTTTTTAGGTCTTTCATATAAATCTATACCTTTATATGTAATTTTTCTTAATATTTCATTATACACTGTTTGTAGGCTCTCATCTTCTACTAGACTATATATAGAATTATGATTATTGTTTTCTATATAACAAGCTGAAACATTAGTTAATTCTGATAGATATTTCACTATATTAATTGCAACAGTAGTAGCTCCAATATGTTTTTCTGTGCCTGCAACTCCTATTGTTACAGTCTGTTTTGCTCTCTTTATATTTTCTTTTACTACTTTTGTTGTCTTGTTAATTACTAACATACTATCATTTATTTTATATTTCATTGCATTTCCAAATGTCATTCCTTCGTCAGAAAAAGCTCTTTCTATTTCGTCTTGAAACATAACATCATTTCTAGCTGTAATAATATTGTATATTCCTAAATTGAAAACTTTTCCTAAAAGTACATTTCCTTCTTTATATCCTTCTGCTATTATGATTATCCTAACATTATACATTCTTCTAATTAATTCAATTGCACTAACTATTTCATTTTCTGATGTAGAATTAATTATTGCTTGTAAATCAATAACCAAATAATCAACTCCGTTTAGATTTCTTAATTCTGTTTCTAAAAATTTCTTTAAGTTATACTCATTAATAAATCTCATTACTAAATTTATTTTATGTTCCTTACAGTAATTTTCTATTATTGCTCTCGGTTCTTTTGAAATATAAATATATTTTTTAAATCTATCAAATTCCATTCTACTAATGCTCTCCTTTTTATTCTTCTTGATTATTTTCCTTATATAAAACAATTTCTCCTGATTCTAATTGAACTATATCTGTATTTTCATATGTAATAGTATTATCTTTCTTTTCTTGCGTTGTATTTTCTTCAACAAGCCCTTTTAATCTATCCATAAAATCATCTACACTGGGATTTACTGTATTAGTATTTTGGATAGTTGTCTGGTCTTTAATTTTTGTGTAGCTTTCATTATCTCTATTTATGGTATTGATTGCAATTGCAATCAATATAACTAATACTAACACTATACTTAATATTATTAATTGCTTTTTTAATTCTTGTTTTTCCTTCATTTCAAACTCCTTATCTTAAAATCACGCATTTCCAAATAAATAATTAAATGGATCTACTGTTTTTGTACTTGAATTTTCTCCAATTCTAACTTCAAAATGCAAATGATTTCCTGTTGAATTTCCTGTGCTACCCATTGTACCTAAAACTCGCCCCTGTTCAACTTCTTCTCCTACTGAAACTTGTATAGAACCTTGTATCATATGACCATATAAGGTATAAAATGTTGTTCCATCTTCTGCAGTATGTTGTAACACTACATAATTACCATATCCAGTTGAACCTGGTGTAGCAACTACAACCTTTCCTGCTAATGCAGAACATACTTTAGGACTTGCTTTTGATATACAAACTAAGTCTATTCCGTGTGTGAGCCTTTGTTTGTGTTACACCATTTACTGTTATTGTTCTACTAGGAGAAAATTTTGATGTTATTACATCTTTTGTACTATCCCATACTTCAAATGGCATAGAAAATTTTGCTCCTACATACTTATATGTACTTGTAGATACTGCACTACTTGAACTTGAATTACTAGAATTTGATGAATCTTCACTGTCATTGTTACTATTAGTAGAAAACATTCCAATAACTCCCAATAAAATTACTATTAATAATAAAAGTCCAATACAAACTCCAATTACTATTAATTTTATTTTTGTTGATAAAAAACTAAATACTGTTTCAGTTAAACCTTTTGCTTTACTATCTGACATTATCTACCACCACCAATTAGATATTCTCGTTCCCAATCAAGAGCTTTTACATTTATTAGTGTGTGTCCGTGAACCTATAAAAAGCAATCCACGTCCGTTTATCTTTTTGACTTAATATAGCTTTTTCTTCTTGGTTTAAATTATAAAGATTCACTACTTCCTCTAAGTCTTTTCCATCAATTCCGAAAGAAGAATTTATATGTTGAATTATCTAACAAGGCTTGTCCGATACATTTTTACTTCTGGGGATAAAAAATCTACCAAACTTTGTGTAATTGTCATAAGTCCACATTCATATTTTCTTGCTCTTTTGCAGAAATTTCTTAAAAATTCTATTGTTTGAGGTACTTTTCTATCTACTAACAAATATGCTTCATCACAAACTACATAACATCTTTCTTCTCTATTTCTAAATGCTTGATCTTGACAATATCTTAATATATTAAAATACTGACATCTCTTTACTTTTTCAGAAGCTCCTTGTAAACTATAAACATCTAAACATACAAAGCTACTATCTAAATCTAATGAAGTATAGCCATTAAATATTTCTCCGTGATGACCAATTGAAAGTTCTCTAACTACTGCTCTTATTTCTTCTATTTCTTTTTTGTGTTCTGTATTTTCTTCTACCTTTTTTATTAGTAAACTATATAAGTCTTCCATAATAGGAAATTCTTTTGAATCCATATTTGTTATATCTGTATCATAAGTAATGTTGTAACTTCCATATAGTTCTTCTAGTATTTCCATCAATAAACTCATTTGTAATGATGTTATTTCTGGATAATATAATTTAAAAAATGTACTTAAAAAATCTAAATGTAATCCTAAAGCAGATTTTTTTGATATATATTCCTCTTCTTCGTCATCTTCAAAATCAACAATTTTAGGTAATGGATTTACTTGAAGTGGATTAATTCTACCTACGTTTTTTCCTGTACCACCACTGCAGTCAATCCATTTTCCACCAATTAACTTACACATAGGTCTTAGTTCTGATTCTGGATCTATTGCAAAAATTTTTGTACCATTAAGCCATTCATTTAGCATTATCTTTTTCGCAAGAAATGACTTACCACTACCACTTGAACCTTCTATGACTATATTAGAATTGGTTCTGTCATTTCCTTTAAAAAATGGCGAAACAGCTATCATTCTTCCATCTTCATCAGTTCCCAAATAATATCCCTCTGTATCAACTAATCCACTTCCTGAAAATGGTAATCCCAAAAATAAAGCTTCTAAACTCATTGTCTTATTAGAAATTTTTGTTATATCATTATAATATGTATCATATGGAGAACTTTGCTTTAATGCTTTTTCTTGTATAAAAGCAGGTACTCTCGCTTTTAATCCCATTCCTGCAATTTTATTTCTTACAGTTCTACAATTTTCACTAAAATTATTATCATTTTCTCCTATTGTATTAGAAACAAATGAAACATTTATATATGGGATATTATCTACTGTTATATCTTTTATTATTTTCTCTGCTGATTTAATTTTAAATTCTGCTTGTGTTTTCAATGCTTCGTTACTTGTCGTATTAAAAATGTTCTTATCTGTTGTTAATCCTTTTGATACTCCTTCAACATATTCTTGCACATTTTCAATTGGAGTAATTACTAAACTTACAGTAGTGTTAGGAATATCTTTCAAATTTAATAACCAACCAACATTTACTGCAGATGGATAACTACTTACATATTGAAGTTTATGTTGATATTCTCCTAATTGCACTTTATTATGTTTTAATTCAATACCTTGTGGAGTTATAAGTGCTAATAACTCTTGATTTACAGGCATTGCTTCTATTTCTTTTGCTTTCATTTGTAACTCTCTTTCCTTAGCTTTTGCTAATTTTTTTATCTTTTGTAAATTTATTTATTTTTTACTTGAAGTGGACTTTCTAAATAATTTTGATCTTCAATGTATGCTACATCTGGATTGTTATAACTATTTATTAATTGAATTATTAATCTTTCATCAAGTACCTCTGTCTTATAACCACTATTTGTTAATTTCATTCTTATTTCGCTTATTCTTTTAGTTAATTCCTGTTCTACATATTCATCATTATCTGCCCAAATCATCAAATATATTTCACTTTCTAACGCTTTCCCTGTTGTGGATAAAACACCAAAACTTCTACTTCTTTTATCTAATAAAGAAAATTTTAAAGCTTCATTTTCTTTCTCCATCAAATTTGCTTGAAAATCTTGATTTTTTCTTAAATCAATTGGTCTATTAGTAAAGTATAATTTTAATGGTTTTAATTCACTTGCAAAATTTTTTGTTATACTTCTTCCGTGTGCTACTTGCTCTTCTTTTGACATTAGCTTACAATTTTTAGGATAAATCCTTAAATAGCATAAAACCTTGTTATCTATTGTATATAAGAAATTCCCCTGAACATCTTTTATATTTAGGAATAGATTGGCTGAAGTATTAATCTTGTCTTTATTTTTCTTTTTAAAAAAATCAAATAACATATTTTATTCCTCCTTAACAACATAATTAAATATTCTTTGTCCTTGATAAAACTTAATCATATTTCCTATTAGTTCTGCTATACAAGTATTGTATTTATCTTTCATTACAGAAATAAATGTTACTCCTGTTATAAATCCCCATATTCCAATTGCAACTAAATAATTGTTAAAAATTGTGTTATATATTAGTGCAATAAATATGGCTACTACTCCTACAATAGCTGTTGTTATCATTTCGTGTATTCCTATTCCATTAATAATTTCTACCCTTGTTTTTACATTTGCAGGCATATTTATTTGAAATCTACTCTCATTTTCCATATTTTTTATAATCCTTTCTCCTTCTAAAATAAGAAGGTATTAATTTGCAACGTGTTTATATTGTGCTTCACAGCCACCATCTATCCAGGGGGTTAGTATCAATTCTTTAAATTCATCATCATTGTGTATACTTCCTTTTAAATTTGGTGGTATTAATAATCCAACACTTTTATTATCGTGTTTAGTCCAATAGAGATAGTATTTTTCTTCTGCTACTGATCCACTTGTTATTCCTTGACACTCATCATAAGCTTTAAACACATCTACATCTTTTTTCCAAGAGTTCATAAAACTACCAAAATTAATTTTCTTTACATCTGTTTTTACATATAACTCTCCATCAATAGAAATAGTCCATCTTCCCTTTTTATCTTTTGCTTCTTTTTCAAGTGTTCCATCTGTTAATGTTACTTGTATACTTGAAAAATCTCCAATAGCGTCTGCAGACTGAACATACGGAAAATAATTTAATACTAAATTCTTTGTTGTGCTAATCGTTAATATTAAAATTAAAGCTATAATTCCATTTTTTATTCTTGTTAAATATCTTCTATATTCGCCCTCATCTCCTGTTAATATTTTAAATACAGCCATTGCTATCATTAATACACAACAAAATCCTGCTAAATATCCTAAATAATTTATTATATGGTATACTCTGCTCATTTTTTATCCTCCGTATATTTATCTTTCATTTACACATTCATATTCTTTTAATTTTTGCTCATATTTTGATATTTCCTGATTTCTAAAATCTTTTTCTGACTGAATATGAATAACCTTTTTTACTAGATCTTCTCTATAATTTTTTTCTTCTTCTTGATATTCTTTTATAAGTTCATTTTTAATACTGATTTCTTGTTTTGCGTTTTCTAAAACTTCTGTTAAATTTTGTACTGAATATATTTGTTCTTTATCTAATGTAATTTGAATTATTGTTACTGTTATGTCTTGTATATGTTCTTTAATTAGTGCAATTGCTTTTTTTGTATTAAATCCATACACATAACTACAACATTCATCATAATCATATTTACTTGAATCAATTATGCCTTTTTCTATTAATTCTTTTGTTTCAAATAATTGATTACATATTTTGAATAAATCAATTTCTTTTGTGGTTTTTACTAATCTTCCTTTGTTATCTAAATAAGTCATTGAATAAGGTTCGTTAGGGTGTAATATATTCTCTAAATTCTTTCGTATATAAATCATTTTATCTACCTTTACTAATAATATTTTTGAAGCTACTTACTGTTCTTGTTGCTGTTGACACTTTTCCACCAAGTCCTGTATTTCCACCAGATGTTTCCATAAACTCTCTAAGCATATGTGGTGTTCTATTTGCTATCATTACAGTCGATATTGATAGAACCAAGTGTGCATTATTCATTAGCAAAATTGCAAATTGTAATAAAGCAAGTTGAACTATTACAGTAAAAGCATTAGATATAAACTTTTTTATATATCCATTAAAAGCTCCTCCGATCTGAATTTAGCAAACCTATACAAGCAAATGGAATTGCTAATCTTAGTATTAACATTTCAATTCCCCTTGTAATTGTTTGAAAATATATAAGTACCATATAAATTGCTATAATCAGATAGAAAAAAGCTCCTAATATGTTCCAAGCTACATTTCCTATCGTTACACCCATTGTTTGCACATTACCTAACATTCCCATAAATATTGATTGATATAAGTCATAACAAATCCAGGCAAATTGTGTATATATGAATCCAAAACATATCATTATAATCATAGCTTTTACGAATCCTACTACAACAGTTAAAGGACTTACTTCTGGATCTCCATTTGACCAAGCCATATAAACTTCAATCATCTTTTTTACAAAACATAGTATTAATATTGCTATTGCAAATCCATATATTGCATTATAAAGTCCAGAAATACTAAAATTTGAAAGTCCTCTAAAATTTATTTCAATAGCGAAAGCGTTCCAAAATAAAACGTCATACACTCCATTGAACCAAGTAAAAATTGCCTGTGCTATATAACCAAACAGAAAAGAAATTGCAGTTGCTATTAAAACTCCTACTACCATATTTACCTCCTGTTTTCTTTAGTTATTTAGGTTCTATAACTATTTCTTCTTCCTCTTCTTCAGCATTTTCTTCAATAATCTTCTCATTTTCTTGCTTTACGAACTCATCTGATAACTGTTTTATTTTCTCAAATTCTTTCTCTGTTTCTGATTTATCCATTTTTTTATATTTTTCTATTTCATCTGCTAATTGTAATAAGTTTTCTTTATTTTTCTTTATTTGAGAAAGATAACCAGATTTTTTTATATTCTTTTGTAATTCATCTATATGATGTACTTTACAAAATTCTCTTTCATATTTTTGATATTTCTCTGCTAATTCTTTATGAAGTTCTGGTTCGTTTTGACTTGCTACAACTTTTTGATTAAGCTCTTTTAATTCTTTTGCCATTTCATTTTCTTTCCACTTATCATATAAGCAAGTTAATGCAATTCCTGGAACTCCTGTAATAGCTCCTATTAGTGCATATCTTTTTAAATATCCCCATATTTTCTCTGTTTCTTTTACATCTTTTCCTAGTTCATTTGAAAATTTTTCAAATAGTTCCTGTTCTTGTCTTTTTGCTTCTTTTTCAGCTTCTTTTCGCCTTTTTTCTAATTCTTCTACTTTCTTTTGATGTTCTGTTTTTACTCTGTTATCTGTTTCTTTTGGTTTTTCTGTTTCAAATAGTTCTGGATTATTTTCTAAGTCTAACTCATTAAGCCTTGTTAATATTCCTTTTGTCTTTTCATATTCTGCTTCTGTCAAATTCAATTCTTCTTTAACTTTTAAATTCATTTTTTCAATTTGTTCTGATTTCTTCTCCATATTTTAATTACCTCCTATTTTATTGGAAATATCTTCCCATTAAATTTACAATTGTTACTACAATTAAGCCTACAACAACACATACTAAAACTTTGATAACTCCTTTTTTGTGAATGTCTTGATCTCTTTCATCTCCTGTCATAATTTTAAAAACGTGCCATAAAATAAATCCTACACCCACAAATGGAATTATCCATTGCAAAGTTCCTGTCAAATCTTTTATTAATTTCATTAAGCCTGTACCAATCTTGCTACTTTGGATTTCTCCTCCACCTTGAACTTCTGTTACAATATCAGCAAATACTGTATTGCTTAATGTCATTATGCCTAATCCTAGTGATGTTCCCATTGTTAGTAATTTTTCTTTAATTTTCATATTTTGTTCCTCCTTATAAATTCCCCTTTGGATAGTCGATTACACCTTGTCTTTTCATAAAGTTTAATCTTCTTTCCTCAAGTTCTCTTTCTTTTTTCATTTGCTTTAAATCCATTGTCTGCTTATCTATATCCCATAATTCAAGTGGTCTTATTTCTTTTAGCTCTCTTGCATTTTCTCTTTTTTCTCTTACTTTAATGTTCCAATCTTTATTGCCAAGTCCTAAAAGTTCATTGAACGTCCATTTACTTAAATCTGGTGCATTAGTTATAGCAGGTTCTGTTCCTGAACACATTACTAATAAGAAAGGTCTTTGAAGTCTTAAAATTTCATCTGGTGTTAATAATGCTCTGGATATTAGATTCATTGAATTACTTCCACCATTATTTGATTTTTTATCACTACTTTCCGACCAACTTGTGGTAGTATATGTTCCTATTTTTTTTGAAATTTTTTCTGCAGTTGTTTCATTACTTGTTTTTAAATAATTCCATACATAACAGTTATCCAGTATATTTTGTGCTGTATTATCTCCATATTTTTCATTTAACTGACTAAAACTCTGTACGAATAGATTGAATCTAATACCTCTACCACCACCAACTGTTAAGAAACCGACCGAAAGTTAGGTATTGCACTAAAATTCCCAAATTCATCTAATATGAAATTAGTACGAATATTTAATCTTCCGACCTTTTTCATCTGCCATTTCTACAAGTTTTGTATACACTTGATTTACAAATAAGCTACATAAACCGATAGAATGTTGTCTTTTCATCTGGAAGTATCATAAATAATGCTGTTTTTTCTTCATTAAATTTATTTATATCAATTTCATTTTCACTAATCATACTTGCTACATAACTATCCATAAAAATATTCAATGTAGACAATGCAGATGTATAAAATGAAGCTCTAGTCTTGCTCGCTGCCATTTGAGCAGGGGCAAAACTTGCAATTGCAGGGTGTGTTTTATCTACTTCTTTTAAAAAGTCTAAATATGTATCAATTAATGTTGTCTTATCTTCTTGTTCTTTACACATTTCTGCAATAAAATGATATACATTAGGAAGATTCTGAAGTTTTGGATTATCTATATTTTCCATTACAACAGCCATTATTGTTGCCCTAATAACTGCTTTTTCTCCATTGTTCCAAATAGCTTCTCCATTACCTTTTACATCTCCAACTAAACTTTGTACTATATCACTTGCGTAATTTTCTGCTTTTGGTGTATTCTTTTGCTTTATTGCTTCTATTACAGGTTGTAAAAAGTTGTATTTAGAACTTTTTAATGGTGTTTTAAAATCAAGTGTTAATACGTTATATCCTAATCTTTTAAGTTCCACACAAGTGTATTCATATAGTTCTCCCTTAGGATCACTTATTATCATATTTTCGCCTGATAAAGCTGTATTATTAATACTTTGAAGAACTAAGCTTCTTGTTTTTCCTGACCTTGTTGCTCCTATTGTTAGAGAATGTAAATCATCATCTATAAAATAGACATCTTCAACTTTTCTTATTTTTATTGATGGTATTTTTAAATATCTTGTAGTTTTAAATATTCTTATATTCTTTATATATGGTTTTAAAATGGTTCTATCTTTTTTCCCTACTACAAGCCCACCTTTTTTAAATATTGGTTTTCTAAGTTCTTCTGATAAAGGTTCTACATTTAAAGACACTTTTATATTTTTATCAACATCTGATTTCTCTAATATTTTCTTGTCCTCTTCTGATTTTTCTAACAGTACTTGAATTGTTGCATTTTCTCTGTCAATTGTATTAATTCCAAATGTTTTCTTGAATTTAGCTTTACTAAGCCACCAAACAGATCCGTGTTGTGTTTGTTTACCTCCGTACTGGAAGTGGAATCTCAATATTATCTGTTACTTTATATGTTTTACTATGATAATCTTTTGTCCTAAAAAACTTAAATACAGATACTGTAGCAAATAGCATAAAACTAATTATTGTTAATACAAAAATTTGTATACTTTCTTTTGAATTACATACTGTTTCAATAACATTAAATACATCTATATTTAAAATCTCTTCTGGCTGTTTTAAGAATATTTGCATTAAACAAAATGTAATTAAACTTGATAAAAATACACTAATGCAAAATGCAAATATAACCCCCAGTATTTTTAAACTTAATCTTTGGTTCATTTTTATTTTTTCTCCTCTTTTGTATGGTTTGTTTATATAACTTGAAATACTGCAACCTTTTTATTTGAATATTCGCAAGTCTTTTTTCCAATAACTTTTACCTTTTTCATCTTTACTAATTCTGTTAAACGTGGAGATACAAAATTTCTTTCTGTAGATGGAATTAGCTTTAATTTATGCAATTTTACTGCTATTTCTTTAGCTGTCATTCCTTCTGAATTATTTTTCAATATGTAAATGATTTGATCGTAACGAACTGGTTGCTTAGGTATAATTTTTTTATAACTTTCTTTTCTAGTTTCATCTGTTATCATTCTTTCTCTCCTTACCTAATAATGTTTACTTTTTTATTACAAAATCTTAATTTTCCCCTCATTTAATCATCACAAATCTCTCTATCTTTTTCGTTTTGTTGTAATAATGATTTTAAGTTATTGATTTGTTCTGAATAATCAAAAGTAATAAATTCTTGTAATTCTTCTTTTGTCATTAATTGAGCATTTTTTTTGATGTACTCAATATTTTTCTTACAAGTTTCAATATCTTCAGTTGAAAAATATTCTGAATGCTTTCTCCAATCTTCCTTATTCCAATTCATATATTGTATTGGAGAAAAAATCTTCAAATTATAATCAGTAAAGCAATATTTGACTTTGTCATTTTCATTAATATCAATAAATAGCTTTCCATCATTGTTGTCTTGCATATTAAATATAAATTCATTAATTCCATAGTCTTTATACCACTCTTCTTCAATATACTCTTTTAATATGTCTGAACTAATTGCAACATCTTTCATATCAAAATTAACATCAAATATTTTATTAATCTTTTCTTGAACACTATCAATGCTATAGTGGTCTGGATTTTGTCTATTAATATATTCAATTCCATATCTAGCACGAGAGATCATTCGCTCTCCAAAATTCCACCCAAAATATTTAGCATATAATTTTGGTTTTTTATTATAATTATCTGTAATTCTTATATATATTTGACTTCTTTCTCCCATTGTTTTCCCTCCATTTAATTTGAAAAGATTATGATTATAACTACACCTGGTAATCCTAAAAATGCTGTAATTATAACTGAAATTCCATTTATGATTACTGGAATTTCTATTAATTGCAAAATATATAATGCAATTAGTCCTAAGATTCCATTTATTGCTACTTGAATAAACGTCTTATAAGAATAGTCAAATATTCTTAATATAATCCCATAAATTAGTAGCGATATTATAAAAAATAAAATATTAAACATTGCTTTTCCTTTTATAATTTATACTATAATTGACATTTTTGTTCTTTGTGAAACATTTTGTATCAATTACTTGTACTTTGTGGGTAAATGAATGGTTTGCAGGTTTTAAAAAAGTGTTATTTTGTATCAATTTCTTGTACTTTTGTTGTAAAAAAAATTATCTTTCTACTCCCCAATCAATTCCACCTTTCATTCTATTTTTTAAATATATTTCTTTTTTAGCTTGCTTACTTAAATTAGTTGTTTTCTTAATTCTATTATAATAAGCATTGTGTGATGTATTTTCTTCTGATAACATTTTAAATATATCATTTATTATCTGTCTTGCATTTCTGCTTTCCATTATCTTTATTTGATTATCCTCATTAATTTTTATTACTCCTTGAATTTTCTGATATTCTATGTTTTTTTCTATCCATTCTTGCTTTTTTTGAATATAATCATCTATTTTAACATCTTTTATAATTTGTAATATTTGATTTCCCATTTTGTTAAACATTTCTTTTTCTGCTAATCTTCTTACTTTTTCATAATCTTTTTTATTTTCAATTTGTGATAATAGTCTAGCAATATTAATTGAAGTTTGTATATATTCATTAAACTCATTTTTACAATCTTCTGATGTATTTAATATAAGTTTTGATAAATTATTAATATACATCTTCGTTTCTGGTTTTTGATATTGATATTTAAAACCTCTTTCAAAATTACTTGATATATTTTTTAATTCCACAATTTTATTTAATATAATGCTAAAATTTTTTTCTCTAAACTTATTAGAAATTATAGGTATTCCAAAAATATCTGGCATTATTTCTTTTAAATTGTTTTTTACATCAATATCTTCTTGTTTTTTTAAACTAATATATTTTTCTAAGCTTTCTTTACTTCTATGTACTTTTAAATCTGAAAAATTTGCTAAAAATAATGCTGTATCTACATATGAATCTTCTCTATATAAAATTGCTTGCTCTCCATAATTTTTAAATTCAAATTTGTCTTCTGCTACCTTTTTAATTTCTGTAAAATTAGTTGGATCTTCAATATCACTTATATAAATATATTCATTTGTTTTTAATCCTTTTAAACTGTCTATAATTGTCTGTTCTTCTCTGTCTATATCAATTATTCTTAATTTCATATCTGGATTTTTGTAAAATTCTTTCAAATCATTTTTATATTTTTCTAATTCTTCATTTGTCATACTTGCTATTCTTTTCTTAGAAACATTTTTTATATCATACAAAGTTTGTAATCTTATTTTAAATATGCTTTTTGCTAATGCTTTTC
The DNA here is from genome assembly GCA_948528155.1 of uncultured Clostridia bacterium. Classification (GTDB taxonomy): domain Bacteria; phylum Bacillota; class Clostridia; order TANB77; family CAG-508; genus CAG-269. The sequence continues at coordinate 17,282 of CAOSZT010000006.1, forward strand.
TTACTCTTTTATAAAATACAAATGGCTTTTTCTGTATTTGTAAATTTTGATTCTTATTCCATAATAATAGATGACTGTGTGGATTATTCTTCTTTGAATGATAAGAAGCAGTCCATTCTAAATCTTCTGTTTTTATTCCAAATTCTTTTCCTATTTCTTGCACTCTTTCTAATAGTAAATCCTTCCAAGCACTTTTTGTAGTATAACCATATTGGATTGCGTCTTTTTCACTAAGTGAAATTACAGTTTTATAAATATCTACTCCATCTAATGTCTTGTTTGCTACATATTTCTTTATGTCTTTTAGTTCCATTTTTTCTACATTTGAATCTTCTCTTATATACCCAAATAATCCGTGTGAATCTTCTCCTAAATCTGTTCCTGGTCTTGTAGCAATATAATCTTCGTGTAGTTCATCTAAATATGCTTGCAGTCTTCTTGCTCTCCCTTTATTGTCATACTTAGCATATATTTCTTTTTGGTTAAGCCACTTAAACATAACTCCATCACTAAATCTATCTTTATCCATATATTCTCCTAGATATTTATATTTTTAGAAATTATTATATTATATTTTCTTCAATTTCATCTACATTATTTTGTCTTTCTTTTGCATATTCACACAGTTTCTTTTCTATTTCTTCCCAATGAGCATTAACGAAATTTCTATCCTTTTCATTATTGCACCCTATACTAACTAAAGTCATATCATTACCATTTTCTATATCGTGTATTCTAAATATTCCATCTAATTCATAACCTTCTTGTAATAAAGTACAATAAATATAATTATCATTATCTTTAACATTTCCAAATTCAATGCACTTAAATTTAATACTATATCTATCATCTGCAGAAGCGTCTTGTATTTTTGCAATTTCTTGCCAGTCTTCTGGATCAATTAATTTTTTTACAGTTAAATACGAATCATTAAATTTACGAAGCATAGTATTAAGGTTTGCTACAAATTCTATTATTTTATCTGGTGTCATATCTTTTCTAGTATCATAAAACCAAAAATTGCAGTTATCTGTATTTCCAACTAATATTACTTCTTTATTTTTCAAATCTAATTTAATCCAATCACGCCACTCTTTATCTGTGTTTTTTGCACATAATGATATTTTATTTTCAGAATATTCCTTATATTTAAAATTATATTTTTTACAGATACTTTTTAATTGCTCTTTAATATCATTTTCCATTTTCTACTCCTTATATTTCAATTTTCATAAACCATTTAGATAATATTTTTAAAATTCAAATCTTTTGGTAAGATTCTTGTAATATCATCTTCAAAATATGGCGATTTTATTGCTTGATAACCAAGTTTATTTGCTAATTGTATTTTTTCTTTTATAAATTGTTGGTCATCTTCGCTATTGAAAATGTATGCTAAAACATAAGCTTGTAAAAATATAGATGAGAAACTTGCTTTTGCACTTTTACTTAGTAATGCAATATGTCTTTCAAATTTTCTTCCTAATTTTTCTTCTATAATTCTTTCTAACATACTTTCTAATTTACTAACACTTTTTTCATTTGATTTTATTTCTAAATAATCTTCTAATGCTCTATTTATAATTTCACTTTCAGTCGCCTTTTTATCTTCTTTACAAATAGAAGCTACATATTTTCTTAATGCGTCTTTTAAAGTTTTAGGAACTACAGCATATACTTTTTCAGTTCTACTTTCTTCTTTTTTCTTATTAATTTTCTTATTCAATTTAATCTCTCCTTGCTTTATCTTTCGTGTTCCCTTTAATTTCGTCAGAAATTTAAGGGCAGGATAAGGAAAGCAGATACTTTCCTGTAAACAGCTAGAAAGACAAGCTTTCTACTCCTCTGTTAGAGAAAAAATTAGCAGATATTATGCAGATTACATACATTTCAGTGTATTTTTTATGCTATTTGTTTCTCTAACAATGCTAGAATGTAGTCTTTGCAGTCTTTTGCTGTAATATTTCCATTATTTATATTATTGAAGTATTTTCTTATTTCATCTTCATAGAAAACTACTCTTATCTCTAATTTTATATCTTTTTCCTTAACTAAAATTCGCTTTAATACTTCTTTTGTTAATTCTCCATTATCAGAAAACTTTTTGATTTTCTTAGCCATAGCTTCTGATATTTTTACTTTTTCTTTTTCTATTATATTTACTATATCTCTTTGATCCTTTTTGCTTAAAAAACTTAAACATTCTCCTGTTTTTAGATTAATTTTTTTGTCATCTACCATCTCGCCTAATTGTGTAATTAAATAATTTAATCTCATATATCTTTGTATATTCCCATTGCTCATTTTATTTTCTTCTACCATTTTTTGTTGAATCGTGTCTTGTTTATCTATATTGTCCTGTAAAATTTCATTCTCTATTTTAGAAGCAATCTTTTCATTTTTTAAACATTCTTTCCTAATACTTAATGCTTTTCCTCTTTCTGTTGGCATTACATCTCTTACCATCAAATTACTATCTACCATATATAATCGTGCTTCATCTTCTGGCATATTTTCTTTTACAATACATTTAAACTCTGTTAATCCTGCTTCTCTTCCACATAATCTTCTGTTATGACCTGAAAGAATTTGATATTTGTTATTATCAATTTTTCTTACTACTATTGGTTCTATAATTCCGTTAATTTTAATACTTTCAATCATTGTATTTTTTCTTGATTCTGAATACATCTTAAATGGTTGATCTGGAAAATCTTCTAAGTCCTCATCTTTTATAATTTCATACTTTTCATTTTCTTGTAGCTTATTATCTGTAATTACATCTTTATCTTCTGCTTCATCTTCAATAATTTCTATGTCATCATCTTCTATTTCTTCAAGCTCATCAATTTCTTCAATTGTGTTAGCTTCAAAATTATTTTCTTTTGTTTCTTCTAACATTTCATCATTTTGGATTGCTTCATCTTCTGAAACAATATTAGGAATTTCTTCTTTTAATTCTTCACTATTACCTAGATTATTAAATTGATCTTCTTGTTTTTCAATCTCTGTTCCATTGTTGTTTTCATTAAATACTGTTTCAATTTCTTCATCAGTAATATTAGTTTTATCAACTAAATTTTTAATTTGTTCTAATCCATATCCCTCATTCCTCCAATTCCTAATTTTTTTAATTTCTTCTAACTTTAAATGCTTTTCTAATAAAGTAGCCATTGTTATTTCCTCCTTCGTACACAAAAAAAGAAAGCCTAGAGTTCTTGCTCTTGCTTTCTTTAAATATAATTTTTCATACTAATATTTTAGCACTTGAAAAACTGAATGTATACTGCAGGATTTTGCAATGTTTTTGCAAAATTTTATGTTAATTATTTTTCATTTCTTAAATCAATTAAACTTTTTACTATATTTCTAATAAATATATTAGCCATTTGTTTTTCATCTTTACTTAACATATCTATCATTTCAATTATTTCTTTATGACTAGCTGTTTCTTTACTTAATTTTGGAAGTTCATCACTAAATAAATAATCTAAACTTAAATTTAATTCATTTGCAATTTTTATATAAAAAATTAAACTACCACTTTTTATTCCTGTTTCTATATTTGAGATATAATTTGCAGATGTTTCTAAACTTTCTGCAACTTCTTCTTGTGTTTTACCTAATAAAATTCTTCTATCTGCTATTTTCTTTCCAATACTTTTAAAATCCATTTTTTCTCACTCCCATAATATTTTCAATTATATTATGAGTAAGAGATTTTTAGAATATTCTATTTTTAGTGTTTTATACTCTTATTTGTAGTAGTTGTATTTCTAAAAATAAGCAACATCTTAGTTACTTTCAGCAATTATATCATTTAAAACATTTTCTTTTAACTTATGAAAAAATTCTTCCTGAATATCATCTTTATTTATCCCATAATTTAGTTTCCTTATAAGATTTCCTTGTATATAACTTTCTGCAATTATTCCTTCTATTTTTTCTTGTATCTCTTTCATTATATTTTTTTCTAGTTTATTTTTTAATCTTAATCCCTCATATATTTCATATTTTTTATCTTTTGAATACTCTAATTCATTTTCTATAATATATCTTAATATATATTCAATTAGACTTACTTGATAAGGTTCTCTTTTTTTATCTAAATTTTCTAAAATAGGATCTGTATGCTTTTGTAATAATCTTATCATATCTTCTTTTTTTATCTTTATTGATGTTTTATATGCTTGTTCAATATGATAAAATATAAATCTCTTTTGAATATCATTAAGAAGCCTAGAAGAAATATATCTTACTCCTAATTCATAAAATCTTTTTATTTCTTCATCTGTTTTTATTCCTCCTGTAATTACTATCACTTCTGGAAGCTTAATATTTTGACTATGACATCTTTCAAGCATTTCTAATCCTGTAATACCTGGCATATATTGATTCAAAATTATATAATCTGGTTTTTCCCTTATTATCTCTTCAAGACCTTCCTCTCCTGTTTCTGCAATTTTAATTCTATTTACAAATTTACAGTTTTCCTCTATCATTTCTTTTGTCTGCCTTGCCAATATCTCTTCATCTTCTATTATGAGCATATAAAAATCTTTTTTCATAAACTTGTCCTCCTAGCCTTATATTGTAACATATTTTTACAAAAAAATAAATAGTTTTTGTAATTTTGTTTAATTTACTAACCAGCTAAAAAACTGTTTTTTGTTATAATTTTAAATAATTGTATCTATGAGAGGAGATGGATTGATGGAATTATCTGAAGCAATTGTTATTAGAATAAAACAACTTATGAAACAAAAAAAGTTAAAAATATACGATTTAAGCATTTTGTCTGGCATACCTCGTTGTACTCTTTCTATTTTCTTAAATAGAACAACTAAAACTCTTAGATTGGAAAATTTATTATTTATATGTGAAGCGTTTAATATGTCTTTAAAAGACTTTTTTGATGATAAGGTATTTGAAAATGTAGAAGCTAAACATTGGCTAAAAAAAACAGAAGAATAATCCTCATTAATTCTTCTGTTTTTTTATCTAAAATTCAAAAGTTATAGTTTCATTTACTAATTTGAGTTTTGCATTAAATGTTTTTCCATTTTTAGATTTAAAACCTTTTATCTGTGTTGTTATTCCTCTTGTTAATAATTGCGTAACATTTGTATTAGTTATCTTTTTTCCTGCAATCTTTTTCAAAATAGTAAATTTACAACCATCTTTATATCCTGAACAATAATAAGATTTTTCGCCTTCATAAATTTCTTTATTACATATAGGACATTTTCCTAATGGTGTTTTTTGATCATTATAATTATTTTGTAGCTTAAATTTTGAAACATCTTCTGTCTTTAATATTTCTTTTATATCAATTAAAATTGAATCTAATAATTTATCTTGATTAGCTTTTCCTTCTTTTATTTTTTCCTGGATAAGCCACCATTTTGCTGTTAAATCTGCTTTTTTCCATTCATCTGGTAATATCTTATAGTATTCTCTTCCAAGTTCTGTTGAAATAACTTTGTCCTTTTCTTCTTTAATATATCCTCTTTTTATAAGATTCTGTATAATATTTGATCTTGTTGCACTTGTACCTATACTTCCATTTTCGCCTTCTTTATCTTTATCTTTTCGTTTTAAGACTTCTTTAATATTAGAATCATCTACATACTTTGAAATCCTTGTCATATCTTCAATTAAACTTGCCTGTGTATATCTTGATAAAGGTTTTGTTTCTATTTCTTTAATTTCTTTACTGTTAATAATCCCTTTATAATTCCCCTCTTTCATTTTAGATAATATATTAATGCTATTTTCATCATTATCATTTCTTAAAAATTCTCTATATCCTTCATCTAGCACTCTTGTACTATTCGCTTTAAATTTATAGTCTTCCATTTCTTCTGACTGCAGTGATGTTATTTCTTTTTTTAATGGTGGTAAAAATTGAATTAGATAAAATATACAAATTTCTTTATATATCTTTTGTTCCTTATCATTCATATCCGATATTTTTAAATCTATTATTGTTGGTATTATTCCGTGATGGGCTGTTACTTTACTATCATCAAAGCATTTTGATTTTGACAAATTATTAAAATCTAAATCTAACTGTATATTTATATTTTTAAACACCTGCTTAATTACTTCTGGTGCTTCTTTATAATGTTCTTCATTTAAGTATTGACTATCACTTCTATTATATGTTATAGCGTGATATTTTTCTCTTAAATCCTGTGTTATCTTTAAAGTTTCATCAGGCTTTATTTTGTATTTCTTACTTATATGACTTTGTAATTTAGTTAAATTAAATGGTAATGGTGCATTTTCATTTTTTATTTGTTTCGTAATATTAAGTTTTATTGTTTTATTTAAAAATTTATCTAATATTTTTCTTAATTCCTCTTGCTCCTTATAAGCTTCATTTTGTTTACTTTCTAATTTTGCTTTAACAATATTTCCATCAATATTAATATCAATATATCCTTCATAATATTTTTCCTTTATATGTTTCTCTATTGCTATATCTCTATTTACAACTAATCCTAGAGTAGGTGTTTGAACTCGACCAATTGATAAAGTTCTATTATTCAATATTGAAAAATATCTACTTAGATTAATTCCTACCATATAATCTGCTATCTCCCTTGCATTGGCACTTTCTCCCCAAGATTCGTATTTTGAATTAGGTTCTAATCTTTTTAATGCTTTTCTCAAGTATTCTTCATTAAATGCTGATGTTTGTATTCTTTTAACTGTGCCTTTAAATCCACAATATTTGATAATCTCATCAATAAGTAATTGTCCTTCTTCATCAATATCCCCTGCATTAATAATTTCATTACTCTCTTTTATTAATTTTTTGATAACATTAAATTGCTTTTTCGTTTTTTCTATGGGTACTTTCTTCCAATCTTTAAAATATATTGGTAACTGTTTCATTTCCCAATTTTTATTAGTTTTGTCATACTCTTCTGGTGTTTGCAATCTCATAATATGACCATAAGCCCACGTTACTATGTAATTTCCTTTTTGAAAGTAACCATCTTTTTTTTCTTCTTTTCCATCTATTGCACAAAGTATCGACTTTGCAAGTTCTGGTTTTTCTGCAATTATTAAGCTTTTCATATTTACCTACTTTCTTAAAGATCAATAACATCTTTACTCTTTTTATCTTTGTAATTCCTTTTCCTGTGTTGTTTTCTTTGCTTTTTTGCTTCATAACATTTGTTTATATATTTTATCTGTTCATCATTTTCATATAATTGTTCTTTTTCTGTTTTGCTTTCATTTCCAACAATAATACAAACATATAAAACAAACACTATACTTATTATAATTATTGTTACAACAATTCCTATAAAAGTAGCCATTTTCTAATGTTCCCCTAGATTTTTTATATAAAAATACACTGAAATGTACGCACTCTGCATAATCTCTGCTAATTTTTTCTCTAACAGAGAACTAGAAAGCTTGTCTTTCTATGTATTCACAGGAAAGCGTCTGCTTTCCTTATCCTGCCACTAAATTTCTGGCGAAATTTTAGTGGTACACGCAAATTTCTTGTGTTTTTGATTATTTTCACAAACTTTACATATTTCTTTCGTCTTTGATTTTGTTCCAAATTTTTTATGACACAGCTTACATATTTTAATATTGTAATTTTTTAAAACTAACATTTCTCTATTCCAATATGTATATTTACTTCTCAAATATTCTTCATATTTATGTTCTAAATATATCTTTTTATCTCCTGATGAATTGTCAAATTCCTTATGACAAGTATCACATAAGTCTAATATATTTTCTTCTATTCCAAGACCACCAAATTGCCTTGCAATAAAATGAGCATTAGGCTTTCCTATACCTTTTTTGTTATGACAGTTTATACATATTCCATTATCTCTAATTGCAACTGTTACTTTCACATCATAAGGTATATCTGTAGCCTTTCTTGATTGTCTTTTATATCGCATATATCTAATAGATTTCACATATTTTCACTTCTTTCTTCTTTTGTGTTTTTGTATTTAAAGAATTATAATTTTAGTGCATATATTCCAAATACTCTTACTGCTAACTCTTCAAATAATTCTGTTCTTGCATAATAAAATGTTCTACCATATCCTAATTTGTGTTCATATAAAAACTGTTTCATTTCTTTTCCCTCAATATATACTTCCGTTAAAATTGCAATTTTGAGTTCGCTTTTAGGTTTCATAGAATTTTCTGTTACTGTTATGTATTCCTTGAATGTATTATCTAAAAAATTTAAAAACAATTTTGTTTGCAAATGTTTTTTATATAAGGATTCTAAATAAATCTCCTTTGTTGAAAAAACTTCTTCCATAATTCGTTCAAGTTCTTTTTCTTTAGCCACATCTATTTCTGCCTTGCTAAATTTTACATTTTCAACTTGATCTACAAATTGTTTTAGGTTTTTATAGTTTTCTAATATTTCAGTCATATTATTTATACATCTTTCATAATTGATTTTTCTAAAATCAACTTTTGAAATTTCTTCCTTTACAATTTCTCTAATTTTATTTAAAAATTCTTCCTCACTTTGTTGATTCATTTAAAACTCTCCTCTCATTTTTAATTTCTATCTTCAAGATAAATACTAAAAATTTCTTTTTCTTCATCATAGTAATAGTGTGATATATTCTGTTTTAAAACCTTTTCATTTAATATAAGTCTAAGTCTTTTACGAATTTTTTCTTCTGAATCGAAATAATATATTCCAAAATATATCCAATCATTTTCTCCTAGTGTATCTAAACATATTCTTATAACTTTAGTTAAAAAAATATTGTCTTCTTTTGTCTTTCTAAAATCATACTTTAATAAAAATTCTTCTAAATTAACGTCCTCCATTTTGACCTCCTATATTAATTGAAATGTTTTGCTTTATATTCGTCTATTGCTTTCTCCACATCTATTACGTATTTTTGATAATTACTTTCTGTATTTGCAACTTTAAACTTACACTTTTCACAATCTTTTATTTTTAATATCCCACAAGCATATTTTCCTCTTTCATATAAACAACTTTTTCCATCAAGTTCTTTCATTCTTTCCCCTTTCTGTTATTCGCTTTTTCTTGTTAAATAAAGTCGGTTTATTTTGAGTTGAAAATAAAAGATGTTGGTTTTCTATAAGTAATTTTTCATTTTTTATTGCTATTTCTCGCCAAATTTCTTTATCTTTACTTTCTTCCCTTTTTTCATTCTTCCAGTTCTCTGCTTGCTGTTTCCAATCTTCTGCTTGATCTTTGTAGTATTCCATTTTGTCTTTGTACCATTCTTTTTCTTTTTGCAATATCTTCATTTCTTGCTCTAATACAATTTTATCTTCTTTTACATTTTTATTTTTCTTTCTTGATTGGTCTATTTCAGCAAATCTTTCTTTCAAATAACTTGCTCCTTCTTCCTTTATTTCAAATTTCCCTTTTTCATTTTTATACATATATCCTTTATCTAATAGTTCCTTTTTATAATGAGCTATTACAGATAATGATTTTCCAAACATTATACTAATTTGTTTCTGAGTATAGATTTTTTGCTCCATATCAAATCCTCCCATTTTCTTTCGTGTTTATAGTTTCTATTTATTTGTTTCTTTTATATAATGTTTATAATCATCTTTACATTTATATAAAAATTCTCGAATAGTCTTGTTTTTTAGGAGTGATATTATCCTTTCCTTGATAAAATATTTACTTGTTTTCTTACATACTGTATTAATTGCAATGTATAATAATCTAACCACAATATATGGAAGATTCAATACAAATTCCAATAATACCAGTATGTAATATAAAACAAATCTAACAACTCCTAATGCTTTTAATTGAATAATTATTTCTTTCATTGCTATCTCCTAAAAATATAAAAAAACATAAAATTGTATTCTTTACTTCATCAATTCTTCTTGTAAACAGGTAATTAAATAGCTCACAAATTCTTCAACATTTATTTTTGCGATATATTTTTCTGTTTTCTTATATTTCAAATTAAAATTTTCTTTATTTAGCTTATACAGTAAAAAGTTAAATGGACTTTTGGAAAATTCATTTATAACATAGTATTGTATTAAAATGTCTAATTTTCTGTTTTCTCCCATTAATTCAAGACTTTTTTCATTATCAACCTTAATTTCTAATCTTTTCAGTGTATTTATAACTAAAAAGATTCTTGCGTTTTCTTTCATTTCGCTTTCTGATTGACTTAAATCTTGAATTTTTTTACAAGTATAGTTATTAATATAATTAAAAATATAGTTTAGTTTAGTTTGGTTTAGTTTAGTTTCTTTTTGCTCTTGCTCTAACTCTAGTTCTTGCTCTTGCTCTTTCTCTCCGTAACAAATCCGTTACAGGTGCGTTACATTGTAACATTAAGTCTTCAACCTCTGTATTTTCAACATTTTCATTTTTTCCGTTTTTGATTTTGCGTTACAATTTCGTTACATTGTAACAATTCTTCATTTTCAAAATTTATTTCTAAGTTTTCATTTTCTGTGCTTGCTTCAAGTAACATTTTTTCGTTACATTGTAACGCTTTTTGTCTTTCTCTAAATCTTCTTACTCTATCAGCACTACTTCCTTCTGAACCAATTAGAGTTTGTAGCGATAATAAATATAATGAATTATCATCTAATCGCTCTATTGCTCCTGTTTTTATTAAAACATTTATTAATAATCTAACATTATTTACAGGCTCATCTATTAGCATTGCAATCTCTTCCTCTGCAGATGGCAATAATCTTTCATATTTTAAGAATCCATCTGTTTTTAAGCTCATAAGTTGTATTTTTAAATATGTAATTAAAAGACTATCTCCTGCAGGTAATGATTTTAGATATTTTTCAGTTGTTCCACTAAACCAATCTTCCTTTAACTTTAACCAAAAAAATCTCTTTTGCTTACTTTTTCTTCCCATAATAATTTCTCCTTTTCTCTTGTGTTTTCTAAATTCTCTTGTGCCTATTCAAGGTAGTCCTTTATTCTTTGACAAATTATTAATGGTCGATCCTTTAATAATTTTTTAAACCCTAAATACCAATTAACCAAATTTTCATCATCTTCTTTATTAATTAAGTAATCAATAAGCATTTCAGCTTTTTGACATTTCTTATTTAATATGAATTGATAAATATACCTTAAAAACTCTTTTCTAACAAAATCACTCATTTTGTACTCCTATTTTGATTTTTACTATAAAAATATTTCGTATCAATTTCTTGTACTATTGTTCTAAAAAAATAATTTTTGTATCAATTTCTTGTACTATCGTTTCAAAAAAAATAACTTTTGTATCAATTTCTTGTACTGTTGTTTCAAAAAAAAACAAATAACCTTTGTGTCAATTTCTTGTACTGTTGTTTCAAAAAAATATTTTCATAGTTAAATTAAATTGACCTTATATCTCCCTCCTTTTTTTCTATATATTAAACTTAAGTTTAATAATTTTATACCACTATTATTTAAAAGTGTCAAGAAATTTTATAAAAAAATATCAATTTCTTGAACTTTTTTTATAAAATCACTTGATTATTTCTTCTATTTTACATATAATATAATATAGTTAATTAAATATTCTAAGTTTAAGTATAATTTAAGTTAAACTCCTTTTTCTCTTTTCTAATAATGTTTAACTTCTATTTAACTTAAATACATATAATCCGATTAACTGAAAGGAGTTTTCATATGCCAGAAAAAAAGAAAAAATACCCCCCTACTGGAAGTCTTTCATTTGGTAAAAATTTAGAAAAAATATTAGATGAACTTCAGATAAAAAAGACTGACTTAGCAAAAGGTATCGGTGTAACTAAAGGAACTATAACTAATATTACAAAAGGTTATTGTTATCCTCGTATCGGTACAATAGTTGATATATGTAAGTATCTTAATATTGACGTTGAAGTATTAACTGGTGTAGATCCTAAATTAGAAATAATTGCAGAATCTGCAAGAGCATATGCAGTTTTAAAAGATTGCCTTGTTAGTGTAGGTGCATTAAAAAATGATGAAGAAATAAAAGAAAATCATATTGAGCTTCTAAAAAAAGTAATTACAGATAATAAAAAGCTTTATCAACAACCTGATAAAGCTTTGGAATCAGAAAAATTAATAATTGTTCCTTTGGAAGATTTGCCTAATAATAATTAGTATATCTTTTTCTGACAATCCTTCATTTCTAAGTTGTATATATAGATAATGGAATTTAGTGAAGGTTTTTGCGTTTTGCTTTTTTTCGACTTTTTTCGCACTCATCTTTCCCCTTCCCTAATTTTAGCACATTTTTATAGTATTTTCAATATTTATGTAAACAATAATAACTATAAGCAAAGTAATTTTACTTATAGTTATTATTTGTTTCTTTATACATTTTATAATCTTATGCCATAGCATATTTTTCAAATTTATCTGCTACATCTTTTTCCATTTTAGTTGTTACTCTTACATATATTTCATAAGTTGTTTTTATTGTACTATGTCCTAATCTTTTTGATACTGCCTTTATATCTGCTCCTGTTTCAATTAACCTTGTAGCGTGTGTATCTCTAAAATCGTGAAATCTACACGGAATCCCTAATTCATAATGAATTACTTTAAATGGATATTTAACTGTATCAGTTCCTTCAAATACTCCATTATGTTTTACAAATACTAAATTGACTTCTGGTAGAGCAATTTCTAATTCAGAATAAGCATTTAAAATTTTTATTTCAGGTTTATTATTATAATAATTTGACGTTTCCTTTGCATAATGCTTCATATATAAACTTCCATATTCTTCTTTATTTTTTTCTTGTTCCTCTTTATATTCTTTTAAAGCATTTATTAATGTATCTCCTATTTCAATTGTTCTATAACTACTTTGTGTCTTACAAGTTCCAAAATACCATACTGTTGTAGCTTTACCACTTATATGTCTTCCGTGTGTAGCTCCATTTTGATTCTTTTTTAAAATGTTTTTATTTACTGTCAATGTTTTATTTTCAAAATCAATATCTTCCCACGTCAATCCAAAAACTTCTGATACTCTCAAGCCTGTATGATATGCAGTCAAACAAGCATAATACATTGCGTGATTATTTTTAAATCTTTCCAATATCATATTAATTTCTTTTTTGGTAAATATATGAGCAGGATCTTCTTCAGGAATATCATATCTTGGAAGCCTTACTTTCAATGAAGGATTTTCTTTTATAAATCCTACTACATCTGTCGCATACGAAAAAGATGTTTTTAATACCTTTAAAATATTTTTCATAAAATTTTTTGAAAAAGCTTTTTCTACATATAAATTGTTTAAGAACTCTTGTAGTGTTGATGTTGTTATTTGTGATAATCTATAAAATCCTAATCTAGGTTTTATATGATTTTTTATAATGTTTCTATAAGCTTGTATTGTGTGATACTTCAAATTTATCTCACAATGTTCTCTAAGCCAATAATCTAAATAATCTGAATAAGACATTGTATTTGGCGTAAAACTGTGTCCTGTTTGCGTATATTCATTATACGCTATTATCCCTGCCTTTTCTGCTTCTGCTTTCGTTTTGAACCCTGATTTGTTGATGTATTTTCTTGTTCCATCAACTGGTGCAATCTCAAATTGATATTGATACACCTTTCCCCTTTTTTTTACATTAACCATTGTTATCGCTCCTTTACTATTTTTTTAGTAAAATAAAACTTAAACAAATGAAAATGCCAGTACCGATCGAAATACTGACATTTATTTATATTCAAAATTTGTTCGCACGGAGCTTTCTATTGATATAAAAGGGGTTCAAGGTTTTCTGCGAACATTTTCATAGAATTGCGAACAAATTGCGAACATTCTGCTATTTTTTAGTGTTTTTTTGATTACTTGCAATCGTTGAAAGTGTTGATATTACTGATTTTTTCCACAGCAGTTCTTGTATTTCTTCCCACTTCCACATGGGCAATCATCATTTCTGCCCACTTTAGGTCCTTCATTTACTACAGTCTGGCTAAACTCAGGAGTACTAATCTTTTTACCACCATCAACACTGTTAATTGCTTCTAATGCTGCACCTGTAATTTTGGCTGCTTCTTGTCTTTTAACATCACCATTTTGGTTTCTTATATTCATAAGTATTTTAACAACATCAACTTTTATGTTTGCGACCATTTCCTCAAACATATCCATACCTTCCATTCTGTATTTAACAACTGGGTCTTGTTGTCCATATGCACGTAAACCAATACCATTTTTAAGTTCATCCATACTGTCAATATGATTCATCCATTTTTCGTCAACAACTTTAAGCATAACTACTCTTTCAAGTTCTCTCATTCTCTCTTCAGTTATTTCTGCTTCTTTTTCTTGATATTTTTCTTTTGCTTGTTTTTGTAGTTCTTCTATTATTGAAGTTGAATCTTCTTTATGTTCTTTTATATATTCAGCCATATCTAATCCAAATATATTTGAAATTTCTGTTGTTAAACTTTCTACATTTACAGTTTTTCCATCTTCACTTTCAAGAAACATTGATACTGTTTCTTCTGCTATACTTTCAATCATATTTAAGATGTTACTATGAATATCTTCACCATCTAAAACTTCTCTTCTTTGTTTATATATAATTTCTCTTTGTGCATTCATTACGTCATCATATTTTAAGACATTTTTACGAATACTAAAGTTTCTACCTTCAACTTTCTTTTGGGCATTTTCTACTGCTCTTGAAATCATTTTTGATTCTATTGGCATATTTTCGTCTGCTCCTAATGTGTTATATACTTTTGTAATTGCATCTCCTCCAAAGATTTTCATTAAGTCATCATCTAGACCAATATAGAACTTTGATTCTCCAACATCTCCTTGACGTCCTGAACGTCCTCTTAACTGATTGTCTATTCTTCTTGATTCATGTCTTTCTGTTCCTATTATTTTTAGACCTCCAGCATTTCTGACTTTTTCTTTTTCTTCTTCTATTTTTTGATCATATTTTTTAACTAATGTATTAAATTGCTCTCTTGCTCTAATTATATCTTGGTCATCTGTTTCATAATATGTGTCTGCTTCTGTTATTAAGTTTTCTGGTACTTTGTTGTTTTTCATTTCTTCTTTTGCTAAATATTCACTGTTTCCTCCTAACATGATATCAGTACCACGTCCTGCCATATTTGTTGCAATTGTAATAGCTCCAAATTTACCTGCTTGTGCAACTATCATTGCTTCTTTTTCATGTGATTTTGCATTTAATACTTCATGTGGAATTCTTGCTTCTTTTAGTAGTTTGCTTAGCTTTTCTGATTTTTCTATTGATACTGTTCCTATTAGTACTGGTTGTCCTTTTTCATAACTGTGTTTTACATCTTCAACAACTGCTTTGAATTTTGCATTTTCATTTTTGTATATTACATCATTTTGGTCATTTCTTACCATAGGTTTATTTGTTGGTATTTCTACAACATCTAAGTTATATATTTCTTGGAATTCTGATTCTTCTGTCATTGCTGTACCTGTCATACCTGATAATTTGTCATACATTCTAAAATAGTTTTGGAAGGTGATTGTTGCAAGTGTTTTTGATTCATCTGCTATTTTTACTTTTTCTTTTGCTTCTATTGCTTGATGTAGTCCATTATTGTATCTTCTTCCATACATAATACGTCCTGTAAATTCGTCTACAATTAATACTTCTCCATCTTTTACAATGTAGTCTATATCTTTTTTCATTACTCCATGTGCTCTTAATGCTTGGTTTACATGGTGTACTAGTGTTGAATTGTCTAGATCATTAAAGTTTTCTAATCCAAAGAATTCTTCTGCTTTTTTTATTCCTTTTTGAGTTAGTGATGCTGATTTTGCTTTTAAGTCTACTATATAGTCATATTTTTCATTGTCTTCTGCTTGTTCAAAGTCTTTTACATCTTCTTCAACTATTACTTTTGCTTCTAGTTTTCTAACAAAGTCATTTGCTTTTTTGTATAAATCTGATGATTCATTTGCTCTTCCTGATATTATAAGTGGTGTTCTTGCTTCATCAACTAAAATACTATCAATTTCATCAACTATTGCATAATGTAATCCTCTTTGTACTAATTGATTTTTATAGATTACCATATTATCTCTCAAATAATCAAATCCAAATTCATTGTTTGTTCCATATGTTATATCTGCTCCATATGCTTTTTGTTTTGCTTGTGGATCCATTCCTGCTATTACTAGCCCTACTGATAATCCTAAGAATTTATATAGTTTTCCCATCCATTCACTGTCTCTTTTTGCTAGGTAGTCATTTACTGTAATTACATGAACTCCTTTTCCTTCTAGTGCATTTAAGTACACTGGTAGTGTTGCAACTAATGTTTTTCCTTCACCAGTTTTCATTTCTGCTATTCTTCCTTGGTGTAAAATAATTCCTCCTATTAATTGTACATCAAAATGTCTTAATCCTAATGTTCTTTTTGAGGCTTCTCTAACTACTGCAAAAGCCTCTGGTAATATATCATCTAATGTTTTTCCATTTTCTAATTCTTTTTTGAAATATTCTGTTTTTCCTCTTAATTCACTGTCTGTTAATTTTGAAATTTCTGCTTCTAGCTCATTAATTTTCTCCACTATTGGCATTACTCTTTTTACTTCTTTTTCACTGTATGTTTTAAATATTTTCATTTTTGTATATTCCTCCTAAGTTTATTTTTTTATTTTTAGTTTACTATATCATTAATATTTGTTTTTAGCAAGGGATTTATAAAAAAATACAGGTAAATTTGTTACTATATAATGGTTTTATAAGTGAATAGTCCTTCAAAAAGCTTATATATAAATGATTTTAGAATTTTATATACTTTTATTGGTCTAATTATAAATAAAAAAGATAAAACCAAAAAACAAGTTTTTAACCTGTTTTTTGGTTTTATCTTTTTTATAAATCTTGAAAGAAAAATATCATTCCAATGATAACCATTATAACAAACACAATTTCAAATGCTTTTTCCATTTTGCTATTGTGTCCTGGTTCTTTTAATTGGATATCAAATATCCGTGACAGAATGTAAATAAAAAAGCAAAATTTACAAATTACTTCGAATGTTTCTAACATAAACATCCCTCCCTACTTTTTATTTAAACAAATTATACTACTTTTAAATTCAAAAGTCAATTATGTATACTATAAAATATAAATTAGTCATAAAATAAAAAATATTACATACAAATTACTAATACTCACTTTAGAAAAGAGGATTTTATATGTTTGTATGTAATGTTAAAGTAAATGGAAGTAAATTATTTAAAAACTTTTTTATAGGCGTAATTATACTCTTAATTTTAATATTAGGAATAGTAATGTATAGAGTATTCAGCGGAGCAAATGATAGTACCAAAAATCAAAAATGTATACCACAAAAAGGAGTTTCTCAAATATCAGCACAAAATTATACTAATATTTTAAAAACAGTTCATGAAAATATTGATTCTTATATAGGTAAAAAGATTTGTTTTACTGGATATGTTTATAGAGTTTTAGATTTGCAAGATAATCAGTTTGTTTTAGCTAGAGATATGATTGTAAATTCTATTTCTCAAACAGTTGTTGTTGGTTTTCTTTGTGAATATGATAGTGCAAAGGATTTTGAAGATAATTCTTGGGTTGAAATTACTGGTGAAATTTTGAAAGGTGATTATCATGGTGATATGCCTATTTTGAATATTATTGATATAAAAAAGATTGATAAGCCTAGTCAAGAAGAGTATGTTTATCCTCCTGATGATAGTTATATTCCAACTGCTGGAATTTTATAAAAGGGACACTCCTTGAAAAGGGAAATGGGGACGTTCTTAAAAATTCCTAAATGATGGGAAAGAGAGACACTCCTTGGGAAAAAGGGAAAGAGGGACGTTCCTTAAAATCCCTAAATGGCGGGAAAAAGGGACACTCCTTTGGGACAGAGGGGACGTTGCTAAAAATCCCTAAATAACGGGAAAAAGGGACACTCCTTTGTTAAAAGATAT
>CAOSZT010000007.1:0-18257 GCA_948528155.1 uncultured Clostridia bacterium
TCGCTTTATTTTGTTTTTGAATTATAGCATATTATGGCTTTTTTGGCAATTATTTAGTTCTTTTTGTTATTAAAAATTCTTAATTTTCTTATAAAATTATTGTATAGAAAGGAGAAAATATATGGAAACAAGATTATTATAAATTATAAGTTCAAAAGGATTATCAAGAAAACAAATAGCTAAAGACTTAGGTATTGAAAGGAGGACACTAGATAATTACATAAATGAGAAAACGCAAATGAATGCTGAAATGATCAAAAGAATGGCTATCTATTTAAAGATTTCTACAGACTATTTATTAAAAATTGATGCTTATGACCCATCCTTCATTTTAGAAAGAACAAACAAAATATGTTTAGAACTAAAAGAACTTATTTATTATATTTGTAAGAAAAATTTGTAGTAGGGAAACAACTAACTTTTCTCATAAGTTTTTTATTAAATTATTTAAAAATTGTAATTTACAGAAATATATAGTAAAATATTTTTAGATAATATTTCGTACTAGGGGGATAGGTATGGATAAGTTTAAAAAGAAAAAGGAAAATTTTTATACCTATGGAAAAGCTGTAAATTTATATGAACCATTTAAATTATTAGAAAGGGAATTTGATATCGCTTTAGATCCAAACTGTTATTATATTTTTCGTTTTGATGGAAAGCATATGACTCAAGATTTTAAAATAAAAAATGAGCCTATTCATAAGGAATTTTTTAAGACCATGAAAGACACGTTCAAGGAGTTTTGTACTCCTGACAAAAGAATATTATTTGCATTTTCATATAGTGATGAAATTTCTATTTTAATTAAAACAGATTTAAAAAATGCGAGGTATAGATTAGAAAAGCTATTATCCCTATATTCAAGTGAAATTTCTGTTCTTTTTTATAAAAATTCTTTACAAAATCATTTACAAACAAAAAAAATTTACGTATTTGATGCAAGAGCAATAAAAATAGAGCGGGAACAAATCAAAGATTATTTTATCGCTAGACAAGCCTTTGCGATTGACAGATATGTAATGAAATTAAAAAATAAATACAATATAAATCCTCAATTTAAAATTTCTACACAGGTAATTAAAGCCTTAAAGGAGAAGGGGGTACTTTATGAAACCCTTCCATTAGAACATCGGTATGGCTTGATTTATCATGCAAAGAAAGAAATCAAGCCATTTGAATTTGTGGCAAAGGAGGCTCTATTGTTGAACTTTCTTTTTGGGGACGAGATTAAAAAGGAAAACAAGAAAGGCAAGACTAAAAAAATCAATTAATCTTGCCTTTTTTATTTCTCATAATTACTTATGAGCTCAAAGATTCATCCTCTTCAAAGAACTTTTTATATCCATATTTTTTAGCATATCCACTTTTAGTTATTTGTTTCATTCTAGCTATAGAAAAATCATTTTCTTCTAAATCCTCTGTAATTGTAGAACCAGCAGCAATAAACGCTCCATTTTTTATTTTTATTGGTGCTATTAAATTACTATTACAGCCAATAAATACGTTATTTCCAATTGTGGTCTTAAATTTACTTACCCCATTATAATTGACTGTCACTACACCACAGCCAAAATTTACACCCTTTCCACACTCCGTGTCTCCCACATAGGTTAAATGGCTGATATTTGTTTTTTCACCTATAGTAGAATTTTTTATTTCCACAAAATTACCTATTCTATCATAATCACCAACACTCGTATGCATTCTAAGGTGCGTAAACGGCCCTACCTTGGCTCCTTTACCAACAGACGAATCAACTACTACACTATGAGCTACAATTGCATTCTCGCCAATATAGGAATTGTTAATCTCACTGTTTGGTCCTATCACTGCATTAGATTTGATTATGCTCTTACCTAAAATAATACTTCCTGAACGAATTATACTTTTTGGTTCTAAACACACATCTGGTCCTATTGTTATAGTTTTACTATTCTCTATATAAACCCCATTTACCATATGGTTTCTATTTATCTCATTTCTTAAAATATCTTCTATTTTACTTAATTGATAAGCATTTACTACATTTGCAAATTTATAAGTTTTACGAATTGACATGAATCCTATTTTGCCTTTAATCCGTTTTATTAAATTTTCTAAATTAAATGGGAATTTTAAATTTTCTTTTTGAATTTTTTTTAGAACCTTATTATCTATGCAACAAATACTTTCATCTAAGCTTTTACATTTGTGAATTTTAGATTTATCTTTATTAGCCTGTTTATTTTTTATTTTTTCCTCTGTAGATACGATTGTTACTTCATTGCCATTAAAGCTATGGTAATCTATTGTTTCTCGGATAATAGTATGATCCACTAACGGCTTAGAGCTTGGAATAAATAAGGTTACACCATCTTCCTTAATAATATTTTCTATGGAAAGAAAAAATTGATTTTTTTCATAAGCATATTCAGAATTAAATAAAGATACTTCTTCTAAAGAAGAGGCAATACATATTGGTTGAATATCTATCCTTTTCAATTCATCTATCAAATAGGTAATCATTGATTTACCAAGCAAAGGAGAAAAACAATTTGGAAAAGAATTTAGAGAATATTTCTTTTCATCAAATGCTAAGATAAGCGCATAGTTCATAATAAAATCCTCTTTTCATAATCACTATACTATATGCTTAACCTATATATTTAATAAATGAGCAAGTATTATTTATTGTATTTTTGTCTAAAGTGTTATAAAAATACCGCTATCATAAATGACAACGGTAATAAAATAAAAAATGTTATATCCTTATATTTTTTCTTTTTATTGATTTGGTTCTTCAAACCATTCTTGATTTTCTAAATTCCACTGAATTGTTGGTCCTATCCCTGTTTCAAAAGTATACTTGGGTTTCCATCCTAACTCCTTCATTATCTTATCAGGATTTATTGCATATCTCAAGTCATGTCCAGCTCTATCCAAAACAAAGCTTATTAGGCTTTCTGTTTTGCCTAATTCCTTTAATATTACCTTTACCACTTCTAGATTTGTTCTTTCGTTATGTCCCCCTATATTATACACTTCTCCATCTCTTCCCTTGTGTATAATCAAATCGATTGCCGTACAATGATCATAAACATGTAACCAATCACGAACATTATTTCCACTTCCATATAAAGGAAGTGGTTCATTTGCTAATGCCTTTTTTATTATTAAAGGTATTAGCTTTTCAGGGAATTGATATGGTCCATAATTATTTGAACATCTACTTATAGTAACAGGTACTCCAAATGTTCTGTAATAAGCTAATCCTAATAAGTCTGCTGATGCCTTAGTGGCACTATATGGACTTGAGGTATGAAGTGGCGTTTCTTCAGTAAAAAATAAATTTGGCTTATCAAGGGTTAAATCTCCATATACCTCATCTGTTGAAACCTGATGATATCTTTTTATACCATATTTTCTGCATGCATCCAAAAGTACTTGAGTTCCTATTATATTCGTTTTTAAGAAAATATCTGGATTTTTCAAGCTTCTATCTACATGAGTTTCAGCAGCAAAGTTTATTACATAATCAAATTTTTCCTTTTCAAACAGCTTATATATTTCTTCTCTATTACAAATGTTTTCCTGTACAAAATTAAAATTAGGTTTTTCTAATAAAGGTTTAATAGTGTTTTTATTTCCTGCATATGTTAACGCATCCAAACAAACAAATTTATCCTTAGGGTATGTATTCATCATATAATGACAAAAGTTTCCCCCTATAAAGCCTGCTCCACCTGTTATCAAATATTTACTCATAAGTTTTTAACTCCTTTTAAAAATTTGAGAGTTTTTTATAATTGATTTTCTAAAAATAATTCATCAAATTCTTTTTTTGTTAAATCCTTAAATTTTTCATAAGGAATATCACAATTAAAATAGCATTGGCCGTGAATCGCCCCCCCCTTATGCTCAGGTATGGTCATATAATCGCCATATTCCTTTTTTAAAACTTCATCATAATACAAAGGTATTGCAATTTGAATGTCTTCAAATTGATGATATAAAGTTTGATCAAACCATTCCTTAGCCCATACATTTTTCTCATATCCTGGCATAAAGCTGGCAAGAGCTACCATATTATATTTTTCCTTATTCGGTATATTTTTGCTCAAATTATCAACCTTTAAAATAGTCTTTTGTAAAGAATGAAAGAAAAAGTATAAGTGCATAATGACTTTTCTCAAGAGACTCTTTGGAGTGTATACTCTCCAAAGAGATAAGGCTTTAAACAATTTAATTTTTTTACAATACTTTTGCCTCTTTCTATAATTATCAAATAAAACATCATAAGGGAATATATCAATAAAAATTCCACAATTTTTTCCTTTTTTAAGATCCGAATAAGACTCCTTAATAAAGCATGTTGTATTACTATTCCTTATTTGAGCATGTCCATTTGGGTAATCCTTTTCTGTAGAGTAATGCTGTAAAAAATAGGGTTCTTTTTTTAGTTCTTCTTTGGCAACCTTAATAAACTTTTCATAGTCCTCTCTAGGCATCATTAAATCAATATCATCATCCCAAGGAATAAAACCGTTATGACGTATAGCTCCAATAAGTGTTCCGCCTGCTGCAAAATACTTCAACTTATATTTATCACATATATCAATAAATATTTTTACCATATCTAGTTGAACTTGCCAAACTTTTTTTCGAAGCGTAGATACTTTAAAATCACAAATTACTTCCGCATTTAAATTCATGTTAACTTCTCCTATGTAATTTTTTAAATTTATTCCAAAAAAGCCGTATCGTTTCTAAAACAAATTTATCTCTTAAAATGAACAATAAAATAAAATATTCTCCCATACCAATTCCAATTTCTAAGATAAGAAACCATATCCCCATTGGCAAATAATAATTGAGCACAAGTAAGGTAACAAACATAATGCTTCCTGATATTAAATATTTATATCCCACTTTAATAAAATCCTTAAAAGTGAAGAAATCCTTAGCAAACCATAAATATAATAGGGTTATAACCAATTCTGCAACTATAGACGAAATGGCAGCACCCCTAGCTTTAAAGTAATAAATCAATATAGCATTTAATAAAACATTTATTATAGCACCAATAATTAAAAATCGATTGCTAATCCTCTGTTTATCAAAAGGGGTATAATAATGTGTACCTAATAAATTACTTACGCCTATAATTAAAATTAATGGTGAAAATATATAAACCAAAGGTATACATTCTTCATAGCCCTCTCCTAAATAAATTGGTACGAATCTTTTTGCAGTAACAATTAAGCCAAACATAATGGGAATGGCTAACAGAAGCGAAAAGCTTGCTGATTTTTTTGTTAAATGCTTTATTTTTTCAAATTCCTGATTTGCATAATAATAGGAAATTCTTGATCGCATAATTATATTCATCATAGTTATGATGGTAATAGGAAGCTTTGCCAATTGTTCAGCCTTCTCATAATAACCATTTTCAAAATCAGAATTTGTAATTAAGCCGATCATAGTTTTATCTAAAATGGTATAGATTTGAATTGCAATGGTAGGCACAAAATAAACCATACATTCCTTAAAATGACAAAAAGGGTTAATTCTATTTTCAAGTTTTATCCTACGAGTATATTTAAATATAAACGGGATTAAAAAAAAGTAAGGCAATGCATTCGTAACAACCAATATAAAGGCTGAGAGATTTAAGTCCTTTTTTTCTTTAACAAGAACAAAAACTAAAACCACATAAAGAACTTTAGATAAAATATTCGCAAAGGCTATTTTTTTAAAATCCTCCACTCCCTGAAAAAACCAGGTAAAGTCTATAGCAACCGCCATTAAGGTCAAACCATAGATTGCATATAGCATAGTATTTGCTTTTAAAACAAGCACAAATGTAACATAATAGATAACCAAGCATATCCCTGTTAAAATAGCTCTAAGAACTGTTATTTCTATTAAAAACTGCTTTAAATAAGCTTTATTATCTCGATTTTTAGAGATAATTTTTTGACCATAGGTCTCTATCCCTATATTAGAAGCAATAACAAAATAAGAGACAATAGAAGCAACAAAGCTTATTACTCCATTTCCATCTGGTTCTAATACTCTTGCCAAATAGGGGGTAATCAAAATGGGAATAAGTAATGCAAAAATTTTTGCAAGAGCACTATAAATATAGTTTTTCTTTATACTTGCTGTATTTGCTTGTTTAACTTGCTCCATATGTAAAACCTCCTATCTTTTTATTTTAATCTATCATCAATTCTGTCAAATAAGAATTGCGATAAACTAAACTTAAATCTTTATACATCATCGTATATACTTCTTTTGATACTTCTTCTTTTTGAATTTCCTCTAGCTTCATATTAAAAAATGCATAAGCTAGAATATCAGATAATAAGGAATCCTTACTAAAAACAAATAGCTTTTCATAACCATCATAGGGAATACCTGTACTACATGAGGGAACATTTGTAAATCTATATCCTTCTGGTGAATACCAAACGATAAGATCAGCTCCTAAACAAGACACCGCCATGTCCTCCATTTTGTAATATCCATTTTTAATGCCATAGAAGGAAGATTTAAAATATTTTTTTCCTGGATTTTTCCCATATATAATAGATCTAGAGGAATAGTTGATGATGTATTCTGTAACACCCTCACTTAAGAGATAGCTCTTAAGCTTAGACAAAATAAAACCACGTTTCATAAAATCTAAATCTAAACTTGCTTCTCCAATAATGGAAACCCTATTATCCTCATATTCTAGCTTTGATGAGCTTATAATGTCTAGTTCTTTATCAATATTTTCTGAAGTGGGAATCGTTTTTTCTACATAAGCAGTATCCCACAAATCATTTAATCCACCAGCCAATAAGGATGCCGATGCATAATTTTTTAAAATAGATTCCGCAAAATGTAATGCCTCAACCAATTCCCCTGATAAGGTTACATCTCTTTTTTTATTTAGAGAATAAATATTTTCCATACCCTCATAGGAATGTTCTCGATCAAAAAACTTAGAATAAAATTTTGTTTTTTCTTTACATTCTTCTAAAATCTCAGTCGAGGTGTTATATAGAATTATATCCATATATTCATCATTTTCTAAGGATATCATTTCATGAAGTTCAGTATTTGCACTGCAGGAAACAAATAAAAGAGGAATAAGAAAAATCAATATTAAGCTTTTAATTTTCATAAAAACACCTCTTTACTCAAATTTAGCCCTTAAAGCCATGAGATTTCCAATACACTTTTCTATAAATTCTTCTGACAAAATCTTTAATCGGCTTATCTCCAAGTGTTGCTATATTTAATTCCTTTATTTTTAAATCACCTTTATGACAAATCCAAACATTAAATAATCGCTCTGATAAGAAGCCAAAAACACGCTTTTGATAGAGATCTCTTCCGTCATTTACATCAATATTCTTTTCTAGTTCAAACAAAATATCAAATAAAAAGGAACAATATTCATCCATTAGCTTTTTTCTCCCAACAAACATATTGTAAGGATAACAATAATTTTGCCGAAGCATAACCTGTTCCCATGCTTCCTTATAGTCAGGATATTTTGATAAAACTACCAATTCTAATTTTTTAATATCCTCCTTAATATGTTCATGTTCATATTGAGTGACTAGATTTTTTTCCCTTGGCCAGCACTGCTTATGAGGTAAAATCAAATCATATGTATCCATCAGCTTTTCCATCTTTTTCTTAGTTATAATTTTGTAATGAAATAGATTTAATTTTCCATCGCTAAACAATCTTCTATAATGTTCTAAGGATATAACATCTTCCTCTGCATATTTCCACATTGTATATAAACCCGTAAGCTCACAATAATAAGGATTTTTTTCAGAAATATTATCCTTAAGATTATCACATAAATATCCAAAAGTATCCTCTTTATTCCATGCTCCAACTAAAAGAAATTTTCTATCCTTAGGAATTCGTTTATCTTCAATTTTTTTATGTGTAATTACATACATTTCTAACATAATGATAGCTCCTTAATTTTATTTGTCAAATATGCTACGATATGGAAATACTTCATGATGTCCTAAACAGATAGTTATATAGTAGGTATATCCACAAATTAATATTACAGCTATGATAGTTAATGTCCAATTTAACCATCTATATTTTGTCAGCTTAGGGATATAAGGAATTAAAAAAAGGATAGACCAAGAAAAGTAAAGGATAGCTCTACTCATAGTTTCCATAGTTTGAAACCTTAAGGATTCCAAGCCTATTAAAAAAGCCAAAGAACACAACATCATAAGCGGAAATATATAATTATCTTGTTTTATTAATCTATTTCTTCCAAATACTATAAGTAAGAATAAATAAGCAAATAATACAATTTGAGTATACAAAGGCTCTTGCCAGCCAAAGGGCTCAAAATAGCTACCATACCCTAATAGTCCCATTCCCCATTTCGCCAAATCTAATGCAAAAATGCCAAAGCAGAATAAAACTATATTGATTTCCAAAAAATATTTTCTTAATTTTTTTAAACATAAAACTAATAAAATAGGTATTAAAATAATTGAAGATAAATGAAAACATGTAGCTAGTAAAGAAAATAATCCAGCTTTTACAAATTTGTGTTCACAAAAAAACGAGAAGGCATATATCATTATTGCAAGCGCACAGCATTGTCTAACATTATTCATTGAAATAAACCAATAATTACCCAGTACAATTAAAAGACCTGATAACGGCATAGACTTAGACATTTTATCCACAGATAATATCAAAAAAGTCATAAATACAAAGGATGTTATGACAAACAAAGGCTCTGGACTCATATAAAAATAAGAAATTAACAAATTTAACCAAATAAACGGCATCTCTTTATAAGGCTTAAATCCTACAATAATTCTATAGAAGTCAGGATAATACGTATAGAAAAAATCTGTACCAATTCCCCATCTAAGACTAGATACCAAAGATAATGGTAATATAGCTAATATTAAAAATAGAATGTACCATTTTTTATATTTAAAATTTTCTTTTTTCTTAAATATCTCAGCAAGCCAGAGGAATAGTACTGTAAGGATGGTTGCAATGCCATAAATTAAATAGGATTTCCACATACGCTTTTCTCTCCTATTTTCCAAAAATCCATTGGTATGGTAATACCTCATGATTGTTCCAAACATTAATCATCAAATAAGTTGGTGCATATATAATGATAATCAGAATAAATAAAATACAAATTTTAGATATTTTATTTTTTTCAACATTCACAATCATAGGAATTAAAAATAGATTAGCCCAAGAAAAATTTAATAAAAATCTAGACATCATTTCTGGAATCCTTACAAAAAAGCCAAGGAAGCCAATTAAGGTTGCACAGGTACTCATCAAAAATAATGGGAAAAACTTTTTCTTATATTGCTGTTCTAAAGGTTTAAAATAGTATAACGTTATTAAACTTACCCCAAGAGTTTGTATAAAATATGGGTATATAGATTTTCCATTATCATGCTCAGAACCAAAATAGTATCCATATTTAAAATATGGCAACACAAAACGAACTACAGGGTTCATAAATGGTAAAATGCAAATTGAAAGTATAATGAAAATAAAAATATATTTCTTAAACCATTTCCAATGAATTAAAAAATAAAAGGGTAACAACAACACCATTGAAGAATGAAAGCACATAGCAAAAGCTAGAGAAATAAGACTTTGTACAACTTTTTTCTCTAGTGCAAAAGTAAAACCATATATGGCGATAGCTAATGCAACCATTTGCCTAGAATTATTTAATGATACAAAGAAAATGATAGATAATACCAATAAAATAGATGATAATGCCCAATGATCTGAAAGTTTCTTTATGGATAAATTCATAAAGAATGCAAACAAAAATCCCATAATTAAAAATAGCCATACTGGGTCATCAGTCAAATGCCTTAATCCCATATTCAGCCATAAAAACGGAACCTCTGAATATTGATCATTCTTTGTCAAGGCAGTCATAAAATTTGGAACATAGGTGTGATTATAATCAGTTCCTACTTCATACCTTAAGCCTGCAACTAAAGCCATTGGTAATATAGATAGAAAAAATAAAACATAATATACTATGATATTTTTTTTCGTTTCCAACTCGACCTTAGATTTTTGATAAAAATATTGACTAAATCCAAGCATTACTGCTGTAATCGCAGTCATAAGTATATAAACTAGCAAATGAATCACCTTCTATTTAAGAATTATATATATTTTTAAGAACCTCAGCAGATCTTCTAATATCATATCCTTGTTTTTCTATAATATCTGAAGTATCCTTTCTTATTAATTTACATTGAACAATATAATTTACCCATTCTGAAACACCTTTTATAGATAGCATGACAGTGGAATCTAATAGCTTTACCTCTGAATCAATCGTATCTGAAAAACAGCAAGGAAGACCAGAGGCTTGAGCCTCTATCCCCACAACTGGCAAACCCTCGTGAAAACTTGGCAAAAGAAAAAAATCAAATGCCTGATAAAAGCGATAGCTATCTTTCTGAACTCCTGCATCAATAATATAAGGCTTTAAATGATTTGCCTCAGCATAGGTAAATACCTCTTCCTTTAAATAACCTTCTCCCAATAATAACAAATAGCAATTTATGCCTTTTTGGCGTAATTCCTTTAAAACATCTATTAAGAATTTATGATTTTTTTGTTCTACATATCGACCCACATGACCAAGAACAATTACATCATCATGAATATTAAAACTTTTTCTTATTTCATCTCTTATTATTTTATTAAACTTTAATTTATATGTATCTACTCCATTTTTTAATATAATTTTTTGAGATGCATATGATTTTGAAAACATAAAATCAAATGCCAAGTTTGAACACGCAATATAAACATCTGGATATTTAGAATATTTTCTTTTCCAATGGTTATGTATCCACGTCTTTAAACCCAAAATATCCTTTTCTATTTTAGCGTTATGAGAATGAACAATCACCTTAGGTATCCCTAATTTTTTAGCAATTTTGGCATATTTCAAGCCAGATGCATTACTGCAATTAATATGCAAAACATCTATATTTGATGCTTTAAATTCTTTTTTTATCTTACGACCATTCTTCAACGTACGAAAGATTGGATTTGAAACCGATTTATCCAAGATTGTCTTAAAATGTATTTGATTCTGTTTTAAAATTTCATCAAACAAATCTGTTTCCTTTTGGGTCACAAGTATTGTAAATTTCAAATCTGACTTGTCCATAGCGGCAATTAAATTCGTAATCATACTCTCGGCTCCACCAGAGCACCAATGACTATTAAAGATTACAATATGCTTCATATTACTCACCACGCACAAATTCTAGTGCACTTTCAATAATATCATCCATATCCATATATTTATAAAAACCCAATCTGCCACCAAAAAATAAATTCTTATCCTTTAAGGATAATGCTTTATATTTTCTATATAATGCATTATTATGATTGTCATTCACAGGATAATAAGGGTCTTCTCCTAAATTCCATGTGGAAGAATATTCTTTAGAAATTACAGTTTTTTCCTGTGTGCCAAATTCAAAATGCTTGTGCTCTATGATTCTTGTATAGGGTACATCCACCGCCGTATAATTGACTACTGCATTTCCTTGATAATTATTACTATTTAAGACTTCTGTTTCAAATCGTATAGATCTATACTCTAATGGCCCAAAACAATACTTATAGTACTCATCTATTGGTCCAGTATAAATAATCTTTTTTGCAAGACTTGATAATTCTTCTCTTTGATTTAAAAAATTGCAGTTTACTCTAACCTCAATACCATCTAACATTTTTTCAATTATTTTTGTATACCCACCAATAGGAATCCCTTGATATATATCATTAAAATAATTATTATCAAAGGTGTACCTTACTGGTAGTCGCTTGATAATAAATGCTGGTAATTCCTTACAAGATTTCCCCCATTGTTTTTCCGTATATCCTTTAATTAGCTTTTCATAAATGGTTTTTCCAACTAAGGATAAAGCTTGTTCTTCTAAATTTGAGGGAGCTTCTATGTAAGAATCCTTTTTTTCTTCCTCTATTTTTTTTCTTGCTTCTTCGGGAGTAAAAACGTCTGGCCAAAGCTTTGTAAAAGTATTCATGTTAAATGGCAAGTTATAACACTCATTATGATATCTTGCGATAGGTGAGTTTATATAATGATTAAATTTTGAGAATTGATTGATATACTTCCAAACCTCCTCATTAGAGGTATGAAAAATATGAGCGCCATATTTATGCACTTGAATACCCTCTATTTCTTCCGTAAAAATATTACCACCCAAATGTGATCTTTTTTCCACAACTAAGCAGCGATACCCCTTATTGGTAAGTTCATGAGCGCAAACAGCTCCATATAGACCTGAACCAACTATTAAATAATCATACATAAGTCTCACCTCCTATAATTTTATCGCTTAATATTTTACCATTTATTTATGTTTTATTCAATAAAATAAGCATAAAAAGACTTTTGTCTATATAAGCGATTTTAAAATCAAATTTTATTAAAGTTTTTTAATTATTTGTTGTAGAACGTAACCAATGATGATACAATAAAAATATTAATAAAATATAAAAACAAAACATAATTAATGTAATACAGTCTAAAACATTTGATAAGGAGTTGTTATATTTGAAAAAGATAATTATATTTTTTAGTTTTTTTATTCTATCATTTATTCTAATAAGCTGCAGCAAAACAGCGCCTTTAAATAAAAGTCAGAGTTCCTATTTTATAAACGAAAAGTATAATTCACTTGATATAACTTGGAATTTTGGAATAATTAATTTTGAAAATTCTTCAGAATCCAAAATAGAGGAATCTTTCGAACAAAATAGTCAATCCAAACTAGACTATTATATTAAAGATAGTATTTTATATATTAATTCAAACTCCAATAAAAATAAAGATTTGACGATTTATATAAATAAAGATAAAATATATGATACAATAAAAATAAATGGTATTTATATAGATACCACGATTCAAAATATGAAGATAAAAAATTTAAAAATTGATTCCAACACTGGATTTTATTTTATTGAGGATAGTAATATAGATGAATTTAATTCCAGCATGATTAGCGATGTCCGTCATTATCAAAGTCATATAAAACGATCTAAAATAAACAATTGTAATATTTTTTATGAGAGAATTCATCAATTTTACATTACAAATAGTCAATTTGAATCCTTAAATGCTAAATTTGGATATACAGAAGCCTTTCTACAAAAAAATGAATTTTCTTCCCTTTCTATAGAACAAACCAGCGGAGATACACATATTGACCTAAACGGAAATAAAGGCTACACATTTAAAATAGATTGCAAGACTGTTTCATTAGATATGGAAACAATACATTATAATAATTATTACTTCTATAAAGATGGAAAATATAAAGTCAATTTAAGCAATACAAAAGGTTCTTTTGATATAAGACGTTATTTTTCATAAATTCTTTTTACAATTTTGATATTTTTTTCCATGGTCACTAGACTATCGTCTGGTATAGTCTCATTCACGATAACACCAGCACCAATAACGCAATTCTTTCCAATATTTGCCTTGGATAATATAACAACATTACTACCAATCCAACAATTATCCCCTATTGTTATTTTAGAGGTTTTATATCCTTGCTCTCCAATCAATCCTTTAGAGTCAAACTTATGGTTATGATCATAGATTTTAACATTCTCTCCGAATATACAATGATTGCCTATTTTTATTTCATTTAAAGAATTTATAGAACAATCATTATTGAAAAAACAAAAGCTTCCAATTTGAATAAAACCATTTTCAATTTTTATATGAAATCTTTTGCGAAAAAATAGCTTTTTTCCATATTGAAGTTTCTTTCCAAATAATAGTTTGAAATTTATCTTTAATATTCTTGTCTTAATTCTATAATTTAATTTTATAAAAAACCATACAATTTTTCTCATGAATTGTACTCCTTACTCTGTACCTAATTAAATTTTATTTCATCCAGCTTCCCATTATAAAAATCTGAGATACTTTCTGCAATAGCAATAGAAACCTCTTCATCAATCGCATTACTACAAATACCATTCTCAATTTGGCTGACAAATTCTAGTAATTCATTTCTAATACCTTCTCCATCCAACTGATAGAAATAACGTTTATTCTCATTTATATTTTCATAATGCACTTCAAAATAATCTGTTTTCCACCAAGGGGAAGGAACATATATACATCCGTTTGTTCCAGATATAATTAATTCACCTTCTGATTTTACACTTTTTCCTACTTTCAATGAAGCAATAGCATTATCATAAATAAAATTTATCTTTGTAAAACCATCTATTTTTTTTGTGGAATCAATCATATAGGAAACCATACTTTTTTTTACATATTTTGTTCCTAACATTTGAAAGATTGGCAATAAGCAAGTTGGTCCCCATGTACAAATACTATTCCATGTCTCATTATCATCTATCTCATAAGCATTTTTACTTAAACTAGTACAAGTAGCATCTACTGAAACAACCTTTCCAATAATACCACCTTTAGCCAATAACAATAATCTATGGTATGCGGTAGCATGCGCTGTTTTTAATGCTTCCATAACTATTAACTTTTTCTCTTTAGCCAATTTATATATCTCTTTAGCTTGCAAGGAGGTTAAAGCCAAGGGGGATTCACATAGAACATGCTTGCCTTTTAATAAGGCTCTTTTTATTAAATCATAATGCTTTTGAGGAGTAGCTAGGATATAGACTGCATCTATAAGTTCTAATAATTCGTCAAAAGATTTTGTTACAAAATACCCTTTTTCTTTTAGCAAATGGATTAAGGATTCATTTTTAACGCAAAAACCACTGGTGACAAGTCCGTTTACATATTTAACCTGACTTTCAAATTTAAGTATCGTAGAAGAATCACCGACTAAACCAAATTTTATAGATGATTTTTTATTTCTAATTTCTGTGCTTGATATACCTTCTGTTCTATCTAAGTATACAACCTTACAATATTCCTCTAAATAATCAAACTGGCCCTTCCAATCGGAACCAATAGCAAAAATATCAACATTATATTTATTAATATCATCTATTTTTTGACCTGCATATTCTTCAATGATAATTTCATCAGCAAGTCCTGTATTTCTTACATTTTCAATCCGTTCAATAACAGATTGCTTGACATTAATTTTTCCTCTACTTTTATCATAATCATCGCTTGTAACTGCAACTATTAAATAATCTCCTAAAGCTTTTGCACGCTCTAATAATCGTATATGACCATAATGCAACAAATCATATGTGCCATAAGTAATAACCTTTTTCATCTTTTCTCCTTAACAATTTTTATCAATTTCTATAAAAGAATCAATAAAAAATTTCATACTATTCATATCACCAGTGGATACACGAATATAGTCCTTTAAAAATTCATTAGAATATGCATGAACTAAAATTTTCTTTTTTTCTTCTAAAGCTCTAGCTACGTTCTGAGCATTAGAATTTGTTTTAATAAAAATAAAATTACCTTTACACTCTCTACATTCATACCCTAAGGATTCTAAACGCATTAAGGCATATTTCTTGCCATCTGCTTCTGTTTGAATTAGCTGCTGAATTAGGTCAGGACGGTCTAATATTCTTTCTGCAAAAAGCAAAGCTACAGCATTTGTATCAAAGGTTAATCTAGAACGTTTTATATAATCAATTAAGGTTGGATGTCCTATAATCACCCCTATTCTTAATGCGGCCAAACTAAACAATTTAGAGAAAGTACGTAAAACAATCACATTCTCCTCTTTTAAAGCATACTCCAAAAAAGTTTTATCATAAAAATAATGGTATGCTTCATCTACTACCAAAATAGCATTTTTTTCCTTCGTACGTTTAAGAATTTTCTTCAAATCTTCCTCAGAATAAACGTTACCAACAGGATTATTAGGATTGACTAAAATAACTAAGCGAGTATTATCATCTATCGCAGTAAGTATTTTTTCAATATCAAAGGATAAGTCATTTTCATACGCAACTGGTTTATGACACAATCCTAAAATACTACAATTCACACGATACATTTCAAACGTAGGAGAAACCGTAACTACATCTTTTCCCTCTTCGCCAAACACCTCCAATATATAGCGTATTGCCATATCAGACCCATTTGTTGTTACAACATTATCAAAATCTGCATTAATATATTTGGCATACTTTTTTAAAAATTTATCTGGCTCTGGGTAGGTAGATAAAAATTCAGGCGTAATCTCTTTTAATACTGTATCAACAAAGTCCTTAGGTAGCCCTGTTGTATTCTCATTCATATCATATCTATAATAAGAATATCGTCCTTGGTTAGGAAAAACTCTCTTAGTGTTTAAAATATGCTCATTTACATAATATTTCATCTTTCATCACCTTTTTCATAATAATTTTGTATTTTCTTCTTCGTATTTAAGCCAAAAATTATAGGGCTACCCGTATTCTCTATGTTTGAGGTAGGAATCCCATTTTTATCATAATACTTTATCCCACTTATTTTATCATAAAAACTAAGAAGCATGTCCATTACAGGAACTTCGATATTAAATAGGTTGGCTAATTCCTTATAAATACATATCCCATAAGGAAAGTCCTCTATAAATACTCTAGAATTTAAATCAGGAACATAAGCACCGTTAATCTCTTTCAAAGGAACTTTAACCTCTTTAAACGCTTCAATGCTTTTTAGTTTTTTTGTCATCAAATTAGCAGTATTTGCTTCATAATATTCAGTTAATGGAGTATACTCATCGATATACTTTAAAGAGATTTTTTTATAAATACTTTGCAATTCAGTATCATATTTGATTAAAAGCTCTGAGGTTTCATCATTCCATAAATCATACATATATAATTGATTTTTATATGTAACACCTAGACTATAATCCTTAAAAGCATTATAGACACCACATAAATGTAAAATGGGATTGGAATTACATAAAGTAATTGGTAAAAAGCTTTTAAAACAGGTCGTATTTATTTTAAAATTATTTTCAAAAAAATCACATAAATTTATACAGTTAGGAAAGCTAGCAAGTTTAAGATTTTTTTTCTTAGATAAAATTTTTGCGACATATCCCGTATCATTTAATTCAGCACGAGTTATAAAAGGAACTCTTTGCAATCCGAAGATTGTCAAGCCTTTATCTATAAGATTTTTACAACAATATTCAACCCCACCATATCCTGGGAGAAATATTAATTTGCATTTAGGATTCAAAACCTCCTCTATTTCTTTTGAAAATTTTGGACGGAGGAAGGCTGGATATGTACAAAGAACTACATCAACATCACAAAATGTTTTTTGTTTATCAAAAGAAACAATAAAATTTTCTGTCTCGTAGGACAATTCATCTTCAATATCAATTATCTTTAAACTGCCATATTTTAAAATATTCTTTTCTGTATAAAGCCAAATGGTATGCGTTGTATTATGGGCCAAGAAGCCAGTCAAGCTTAGGCCCAAATTGCCCCCCCCAACAACTACAATTTTCATATGAAGCCCCTTTCAATATAAGCATTCTTTATTAGATTACTTTTTCCCATAGCTTGGTAATAAAATTATATTTTTTTACTACCTTAGCTGGATTTCCAACTGCAATGGAAAAGTCAGGTATAGATTGATTAACAAAAGAATTAGCTCCAATAACACAATGCCTTCCGATAGTGACATTTCCTACTATACAAACATTAGTACCTATCCAACAATCTTCTTCTATATTTATTGTATTATTTAATTCTAAATCCCCCTGCTCTTTAATTGGCCGATTAGGATCCAAATAATTATGATTATGGTCGGAGATAAAAACGTTAGGACCAGTAATGGTATTTTTGCCGATTCTAACATTGTTATTGGCATTAATTCTTGAAAACATGCCAATTTGAACTCCCTCTTCTAAATGAATTTCCCCCCCCTCCATGAGGACACAGGAGACTATAGGGAGCAATTTCTACATTATATCCGAACTTTATTTTCTTACCATTCACAATTTTACAATGCTTACCAATATAGTCTCCCCTTTTTAAATTAGGTACTCTATATTTCAATTTATAATATAAATATAAGCATCTCTTTATAAACTTCTTCATATTATAAATCTCCTTTCTTATTTTACCATAATATTTTTTATTAATTCAATCAATTTCTTTCTAAATATTATACATAATAATAAAGATATACCTATTAGACTATAGCGAATAAAAAAATAATTATAAGTGAAAATTATAATAAACATACA
>CAOSZT010000007.1:18279-34124 GCA_948528155.1 uncultured Clostridia bacterium
AACATACAAGATAAAACAAAAATAGTAGAAAATACTATAAATTTCATATTATATAAATTTTTAATTACTTTTATTTCTTTTCTCATTACCCATTTATACATCGCAAAGTGGCATAGTGCTAATAATATATAACTGAATAGTGTTGTATACCCGGCAGCATGATATCCAAACTTAGAAATAAAGAAATAATTTAAAAGAATATTAATACTTGCACAAATTATCGACGCAAAGGAAATCTGCCAGGTCTTTTTATAATAATATTCCAAATTACTAAACATGGAATATAAAAATATAAAAAAAACTGAAGCAGAAACTGAAGGAATAATCCATTTTGCATCCATATATTTTTCTCCACCAAAAATGAATACAACTTCAGGAGCAAATAGCATTGTTAGTATACACAATAAGGCTACAACAAAAAATAAGGGTCCTGTATTTTTCTTTATAGAATCAAATTCACTTGTATGGATACGCTTATAAATATAGGGCACAAGAGAAAAGTTAATAGCATTCACAAATAAAAACATCAAATTAGAAATAGAATAAGCAACACTGTACATCCCTGCCTCAGCTGTCCCAATCATATCACCTATCATTATTCTATCCGCTTGATTTAAAATAAATGTGGAAAGGTAATGAGGGATTAAAGGTAAATTAAATAAAATCGCATATTTCCAGTATTTCTTATTAAAAAAACAACGACCATTACAAATTAGCATTACAAATAAAAAAACAAAAACCACACATTTTATTAATATCTCTGTGTATATTTTAGCTTCTACTTTATAAGAAGAAAATATTATAATACTAATTGCTGAACAAGCTACTGTAAGAACAGATAAAACAATAGATACAATTACAAACTTTTTATATTTGAAGTCAAATCTTTCTCTTGCAGACCAAAATTCATATGCTGGAACGAACATTAATTCTAAAAGCATTGCCCCCATCAATATAGGAGATAAATCAAATACCGAAGTCCAAAAATCTATAAAGGAAAAATAAATGATAGTTAAAAAAATGGTTATCGTAGTCGTTAGCCCTAATAAAGAGGAGGTAAATCTCTGCCTATCCTCTTTATATGTTAGTAATCCCTTTGTATAGCTACTCATATATATGTTCAACGATGAAAATATTACAAAAATGCTATACCAAGATTGAAAAATAGTATAGGTCCCATATTCCTCTTGTGTCATAAGTCTTGTAAAAATAGGTAAAGAGAGTAAAGCAATACCTTTATTTATAAAGTTACATATGGTATACCAAACTGATGATTTTAAAGGAGATGGTAAATTTTTATATTTATTTGCTAGTTTTAACACTTTGTCTTTCATCGTCTAACCCCAGTATTTCAACAATTCTTTTACAACTATTACCATCCTTATACTTGTATAAAAAGTCAATCAATTCTTCCCTTTTTTCAGCAAATGTATCCTTCTCTTTATCTACATCATCAACAAAATTAACAAAATCTTCAAATGTGTAAATGGAAGGTCCAACTAAATAATCCTCTATATTTTCAACACTCACACCTAGCTTATACTCTTTCAAATCAGACAATATAAAACCAATCGGTTTATTTAACAAAAGAAACGAGAAGGCTACTGCAGAATAATCACTAATAATTGCATCACAAGATTTAAATAAACGATAATTATCTAAATTCAAGTCTTTCATTTTCTTTCCAGTAAGTATTATAATATTTTCTTGATTATATAAACTCTTAATTGTATTTAAATCTTGTTTAGGGTGAATTTTTATAATAAGAAGATTATTCCTTTCTTTTAAAAAATCCTGTAATAATTTTAATTCTTCTTCAGTATCGATAAGAGGGATACCAAACCTCTGATCAACCAAACTATCATTTCTTTTATATCCGCCACCTTTTCTAAATGTTGGCATCCATAAAATTATTTTATTATATTTTTTTGTTGTAATTTTTTCTAACTCATTAGGAATATCTTGATATAATACATCATGGCAGGGAAAACCAGGATGAATAAATCTTGTATCTGGATATAAAATTCCGTATTGTTTGCATAATACTTCATCATAATTTTTAGAAGGGCTTAATATATAATTTACAGCATCTGGAATATGAATTTGTCCATAACAATTTTTTAATGATACTGCTCCATGTGTAAAATAGATGGTAATTTGATCTGGTCTGATTTTAGCTGTATACGTGTTGTCAAAGGTGAAAAATTTTGCTCGACAAATATAATATGCTTTTCTAAAAGATGGCTTGAATAGATAGAGTTGTTTTACATTTTTTTCTTTCAATTTTCTTTTTTTATTTTTCAAAAGCCAAATTATTTTGTATTTTTCATTATAATTATTTTTAACTAAATAATCATAAAAAGCTCCACCATTACAATCAAAATCGTTATGACTTTCAATTATAATCATATTTAAAAGTTTTTTATTTTTAAAAAAGAGATTTATAAATTTACAATAAATAATATTTAATTTATATTTATAAAACACTTGAATAGCATGAAGGATTCCATGTTTTTTTATATATCCAAGAATTGCCATTATATCATCTCCTTTACAATTAAATCACTTAAATTTCTTTTCTTTTTTTAAATTTTCATAATGCTCTTTATCTCTATATTTAAACGGTGTTGCTGGATGACCACCAGCAATGGCTAAGGGAGGAATATCTTTACATACTACAGAGCCTGCTTGAATAATTGCTCCTTCTCCAATAGTCACCCCCCCTAAAATAATTACATTATTTCCCAACCAAACATTATCTTCTATTATAACATCCTTATCAATCCAAGTTTCATCATAAGGTATTTTTTTACCATTATAATTATGGAAGGATGAAATAATTTGACAGCCTGGTCCTGAGTGAAAATTATCTCCAATCTTTATTACACCATTACCAGACATTGCCATACCATTAAAATTAACATTATTCCCTAGCTGTGTTTTAGAGGTAACAAAGGATTTAGATCCACAATAAATTTTTTTACCACAAACCATTGCTCTTCTCTTTATCTTTAAGGGATAATAAAAATTTGCAGCTCTTCTTTTAACACTGGCAATAAAGCCCATAACATTCACTTCCTCTAACTAATTTTTTATCTATCTTTGGCAAACTAAAAAGTACAACTAAATAAGTAAAATAAAAATAATACTCTGTAACACTTTCAATAAGCATAATAGACATAAACATTATAAGAGTTACTATTGCAACTTTATAAAGAGATTTATTTCCAATATTTTTTAAATCCTTGATTCCTAAAAATAATAAGATTAAAAAATCTATAAGTAATAAAATACCTCCATCAAGTAAACGTTGAATTAATTCATTATGTGCATAATTAAATCCGCCAGCATCAATACTCCAAGAGGACCAAAATGGTTTTAAAAGTACTCCATAAGCTCCATAGCCCGTAAATGGTTTATCCAATATTAGACCATATGCATCTTTCCAAATAAAGGTTCTACCAGATAGGCTGAGTAAACTATTCTGAAAAGAAATGCTTTCTAATCCAATAGAATACCATACTAGAAAAATATTTAAAAATATAAATATGAAAAAATAACTCTTTGGTTTTAATCGCAATATATAATCTGCCTTAAAATGATTTAAAAAATAAAATATGAAGTAAAGCCCTAGGCAAATATAGGAAGCTGCAGTTTGAGATAAGAGCAATGTACATAAGGAAAGTATTCTTAGAGTCTTAAACTTTTTACCTTTTCTAAAATAAAATTGATCCAAATAGGAAACAAAAATTCCTAATATAGAAATTTGCGAATACATTTGCACATGCCCTAAAAAATAAATATGATAAGAGTTTAAACCATATTTAAATATTGGATAAAAACAAATATTTAATACAAATAAAAGTATCAATATATTCGTTATAGATTTCAAAATAACTTTAGGATATTTTTTTATATAAATAAGAAAAAATATTATAAAAATAGGGGTAACAAGTAATTTTTGAATTCCTTCTCCTAGCTCCCCCTTATTAAATAATGTTATTCCTAAAAATACTCCATAATATAGACATACAAAATAAATAAACCTATCAATTTTTCCTTTTTTTAGTAAAAAATAATTACCAATATACAATAGCATCAATATCAAAGATCCAGCAAGCCATATCAAATAAAAGTTACGGTAGCTTGAATAATACTCTGCAAACCCTTTAGGAAACAAAAAAGGAATCAGAATAAAATATATCATTATATTCTTTATTTTTTCCATTTTAAAATCCTCTTTAATTTAATGATTCTCTTTTCTCCAATAAACATATACAGCCTTCGTTTTAATCCATTTCCTTTTGAAAGCCAAGCACCACCATAATGATGAATAGACACAGATTCCTCACATAGTAAATTTAAAGCATTTGTAGAAATCGGATCAAAATATTTTGCTGGATAGATCGTTACAGTTTGTAAATTTTGTAATTCATTTTTGGATTGAAAGCCAACTTCTGATAATATCTTTGTATTTATATAGGGACATGCCAAATTTTGAAATTGAGATAAATTAAACTCTAATGAATTATATTCATCAAGCATTTTTTTCAAAATCGGATGAAATTGAACTGAACCAAAGCCTAAACCAGTATTAACAAAACAGCCATCTTGCTGTATACCAAAATAAGCCTCTTCCGTTAAAAGGAAATTTAAAGATTTCAACAGTTCTACATCTGTATCTAAATATATTCCTCCATGATTATATAGTATGTCTATTCTAGCATAATCAGAAACAAATGCCCATTTCTTTGCAGAATAGGCTTGTCTAACAAACTCATTCTTTTCAATGTCGTAATTGGTTTCATCCCAACGAATAATTTGGAAATCTGGACAAAACTTTTTCCAAGATTGTATACATTTATGTACATACTTTGGCATTGGATTTTTTCCAAACCAGCAATAATGTATAATCTTTGGTATCAATTCAATCACCTCCTTTTAAAGTCTATTGGTAAATTTCATTATATTTTTTAAAAAAAGTTTCTATTCTATAATTTGAATCAAAAACTTCCTTAGCTTTGATAACCTTTAGTCGATTATCCGAATTCATTACTTGATCTAACTTTCTAGACAAATCAACTATTGAATCACTTTCAAATAAAAAACCTGTTGATTCTGTAACAATTTCTTGATTACTTTCAATATCTGAGCACAGAACTAGAGTCTCTACTCCAAAGGCTTCTAAAATATTTAAAGGTAATCCTTCCCATCTAGAAGGCAAAACTAAGCAATCTAACTGAGAAATTACATTTAAAGGATTATTTGTAAAGTCCTTAACAATTATATTATCTGCAGATAAATCTTGAATAAGCTCTATAATTTCATTTTTCATAGGACCATCCCCATAAACAAAAAGCTTTCTTTTTGAATTATTATTTGAAAATGATTTAATTAATATATCTAATCCTTTTTGTTCAGCGAATCGTCCCACAAAGCCAAAGATATAAAATCCATCATTCTTGTAATCTTGAATTTCTTGAATTTCTTCTTTTATATATGAATTATCAATTCCATTAGAAATTGTTAGTAATTGAGGAAATTTGAATCCGTAGTTTATTTCTGTTTGCTTTTCAACTGTTTTCCCACAAGCAACAATCTTAAAATTTTTCAGCGAAAATTTAGTAAGCTTTATTTTGTCTGAAAAGGTATTATGCATTGTATGAATCAATTTACAATTTTTAGGCTTTGCTAGCGCTACATAAAATGCAGCCATACGATGATGGGTATGAATAATATCAAATTTTTCTTTTTTAAGTATTTTTTTTATCTTTTTTAGATTTTTAATAATTAAGAATGGGTTCTTAGAATCTATATTACTTATCTCATAATGTTTTATTTTCATCTCATCTAGTTTTTTAAGGTTAATCCCTCCAGATGATATAACAGTAATGTCATAATTTGCAATAAAATTTTTGCATAATTGTAAAATGACATTTTCTGTTCCACCCAATTCCATACTTTTAGTGAAATAAAGTATTTTTTTCAATTTCTATCACTTCAATTTCTTTTTAAATATTCTTAAAAACATTATTTTGGGTATAAACCAAAAATCTAACCAATATCTTTTTATCAATCTTTTTGGCTCCTTTAATAACCTATAAAACCATTCAAGTCCAATTGAACTCATCCATTTAGGTGCTCTTTTAATTTGCCCTGCTAGAAAATCAACCGTCGCTCCAGCACATACATAAGTTGCCGAAATCAACTTATCTTTATTTCTAGAGTAAAACTTTTCTTGTTTTGGAGCACTTAAGCATAGTAATACAACCTGTGGATTAGCTTCATTTATTTTCTCTATAGTTTTATCAGTTTCCTTTTCATCCTTTTCAAAACCATAAGGTGGAGAATAAAAGCCTACAATTTTAATATCCTCATATTTATCCTTTATATTCTCCATAGCCTTTGCAGCTACGTCCTCCTTACCTCCGACAATAAATAAACTATACCCATTCTTATTCATCATTTCTAATAGAGGATAAACCAAATCAGAGCCTGAAACCTTATGTTTAAATTTTTTTCTATAAAGATTTGAAAACCATATTAACGGTTTACCGTCTATTAAGGAGATATCACTGTTGTTAATTATATTTTGAAATTCAATATCCTTATAAGATACTCTCATCATATCTAAATTGACTGGCACTACTACTGATTTACTTTGAGACTTTATACCTTCCTCAATACTTTCTACTGCTTCATTCATAGAATAATTATTAAATCTTAGATGAAATATATTGTTTTTTAATAGTTTAAGAGATAAATTATCATCAATATGAATAGCCTTATCTTTGTAAACCAATTTAAAATCATTTTCAGATAAATTATTCTCCTCTAAGAGATTTTTAAATGAACTAATATCATTTAAATTATAATCTTTTTTATTTTTAGGAAAAAAATAAACATATTTGTTATTTTTTGAGATAGATTCATTCTTTTCTAAAAACAGCATAGGAGTTTTTTTATTATTAATTTTCTTATAGTTTATGTCAATTATACTTTCTCCATTAAATACAAAAAAAGGTTTTTTAGATAAATTTAGATCTTTATTTAGGGGTAACTGCTTAGAATCAAAATAATCAATTTTTAATTTCTTATACTTATCTTTTATGTAGGTTTTAAGTTGAGATAAATCATTTGAAGATGAAACTATTATTTTTTTAAATTTTTGTTTTTTTAAATATTCTAAAAGAAATACAAAAAATGGCTTTTTATATATGGTCTTTAGTATTTTTGAAACATCTTCAACTATAATCAAAGCTTGCATTTTATCTCCTCCTTAAAAATCAAAATCTATTGTGAATACAACCTATTTATGATAAAACAAATAACCTATAATTCAAAAAATTCTTCTTCTAAAACCATACATATTGTGTGATAAATAGGAAGGTGGTATTCTTGAATTCTAAAAGTTATATCATTTGGTACTTGAATTATGCAATCACTTAATTCCTGTAAATCACATCTTTTATTTCCAGTCAAAGAAATAACCTTTAAATCTAAGGCTTTAGCAACCTTGGCAGCATATACACAATTCTTAGAATTTCCAGAGGTTGAAATACATAGAAGAATATCGTCTTTTTTTCCATATCCTAAAACCTGTTGAGCAAAAACAGCTTCTGGCATTTGATCATTTGAAAATGCTGTAGTCAAGGCTGTTTGTGATACTAAGGATATAGCAGGTAATCCATATTGAAGCTGATTTGTCAGTTCAATATCATTAATCTTATCAGAAAATTCTTTAGATAAAGTTCTTTTTTTCTTAAAGCCCTTCATTAACTCTCCTACAATATGATCGCAATCCGCTGCACTACCGCCATTCCCACAAAGAAGAAGCTTTCCACCATTTTTAAAAGATATAGAAATAAGCTCTATAGCTTTTATTATTTCTTTTTTACACGAAAGCAAATCTGGATGCCTTTGCATTAAATCATTTAAATATTCTACAGATTTAGTCTTCATCATAAATTGTCCAAGCTTGGGCTCCAAATTCTACAAAGTCCACAATCTTAGTTTTTCCTTCCTTCCTATTTTTCAAGGCTCTTATTAAATCATATCTTCTTTGAGGGTCACACCAAATAATCATAAAGCCTCCTCCACCAGCACCACTGATTTTAGCAGCTTTACCACCATTTTGTAATATATAATTATAAATTTCTTCAATCTTAGGATTGGATATAATAGATGCCGTTTTCTTTTTTTCTAACCAATTTTGATGTAAGCATTCTGCTATCCCATCAAAGTTTGCCTTCAAAATATACTCCTTCATTAAAGCAGTTTGTTCCTTTATTTTTAACATTGCATCCCTTGATTTTTCATTTTGTGTTGCCTTAGCTTGTTCCTTTATAATATTCCCAGAATCTCTAGAAGTACCAGTATAATAAAGCACAATAGAGTTTTCCATTTCATTTTTTATCCATTTCTTCAAACGTAATGGATTTATAATTACATGGTTATTTTTATAAAATTCCATGTAGTTTAATCCACCAAAGGTAGCGGCATATTGA
Source organism: uncultured Clostridia bacterium (assembly GCA_948528155.1). Classification (GTDB taxonomy): domain Bacteria; phylum Bacillota; class Clostridia; order TANB77; family CAG-508; genus CAG-269. The sequence continues at coordinate 26,787 of CAOSZT010000007.1, forward strand.
TCTTGCTTCCCACCAGCAAATTGTAAATCTATTCTTTCTATTTCATAGGCTAATTGTGCTAAGTCATATTCACCCAAAGGTAAATTTAGCCACTCTTGAAAAGCCTTTAAAATTGTAACTACCATAGTAGAGGAGGTCCCTAACCCAGAACCAGCAGGTGCATCACTATAGGTTGTCATCTCAAAGGATAAAGGTTTATTTCTATGATAGGATTTAACAATACGATTATATATTCCACAATGTAAGGGTAAGCCTTTATCAATAGGCAATTCCTTTATAGAATCAAATTCTAAAACTTCTTCTCTATCTGGAGAAATAAATTTTACTTTATTATTTTTCGTAGGCTTCAAAGTACAATAAGAATACATGTTTATTGTAACATTTAAAACACAACCACCAAATTCATCACAAAATGGAGAAACATCTGTCCCACCACCTGCTAACCCAAGCCTCAATGGTGTCTTTGAGCGTATAATCATTATTTCAGCTCCTTTCCTTTACAAACTTATAGTTTGCTTATAAAAGTTAAAACATTCAATTTAAATTTATCAAAGGTGAAATTATCCTCAACTCTTTTACGCGCTGCTGCTCCATATTCATTTCTAAGAGTAGCGTCTAAGCCAAACTGATTTAGAGCTTTTGCAAAGGCCTTTGCGTTCTTATTTTCAACCTCTAAGCCAGTTTCTTTATTTAAGCAAACATAATTGACGCCACTACCTAAAATCGTAAAAGTAACCGCAGGATGAGCAAAATACATCGCTTCTGCCAAAGATAAACCGAATGCTTCATTTTTTGTTATAGACGGAAATGCATATATGTCCATAGCAAGGTACCACGCATTTAAGGATATATCATCTATTTTTCCTAAAAACGAAATCTTAAAATCATCTTTAGCTTGCTTCTTAAGCGCCTCTGTCATTGGTCCTTGTCCCGCAATATAAATTGCATACGAATTATTTAAATACTTAGAGGCTTCTATTAGATATGTTAATCCTTTATATTCGACATGTCGTCCAACTGCAAAAATTATAGTTTTGCCCAAATTATCATTTTTAATTGCCTCTGCCTTTACCTTAACTTCTTCCGTAATTCTAAGTCTTTCCTCATTGATACAGCTAGGTATAATGGTAATTTTATCTTGAAATTTTTTTAATGAATCACTAGCTTCACTATATAAAGGTGAGGTACAAATGATATGTTCTGCTTTACTTAATAGTCTTTTGGTTTGACCTTTAAAAAACCAACCTACTATTTTCTGCTTAACTATATCTGCATGATACCAAACCAAGAGCTTTGTTCTTTTTCTTTTAATCAACTTTAATATATAATGAATGACAAATGGATTTGGAAAATGAACAATCATATAATCTGGATTAAAATCCTTAAGTATCTTCTTTAATTCCTTTTTATAGGAAAAAGAAATAGATTGAGACATCATCTTTTTCCAAACACCACATTTTACAACATCAATATCATCAATGATTTGATATTTCGTTTTCTTATCTTCACTAAAGCAAATGACCTTTTGTAAAACCTGATCCTTTAATGATTCAACAATATCATGACAGGTTTGCTCAATACCTCCAATATGTGGTTTATAATAATTTGGTACATGTAAAACTTTCAACATATACTTAAACCTCTAATTTCTTATAATCAAAGTTTACAGGATAGATGGAGTACTTAGAAGGAACTAAATATAACTGTTTTATTCCAGCCTGATAGCCTGCCTCCAAATCAGATAATTTATCTCCGATTACTACACTATCCTTAACCTCTATTTTAAAATCTTGAATAGCCTTAAGAAATAATCCTGGCTTTGGTTTACGACAATCACAGCAATCTTCAGGTTTATGAGGACAAAAATAAACACCATCTATTTCAATTCCACTTTCTTTAAATATATTTATCATGTATTCATGAAGATGAATCACATCTTGTTCCTCGTAAAGTTGTTTGGCTATTCCTGCTTGATTTGTTATAACTATTAGGAGATAGCCTTCCTTCTGATATTTTTTACATAGCTCTATAACAAAGTCTGTAAATTTAAACTTGTCTATTGTATGAACGTGTCCATAATCCACATTAATAACACCATCTCGATCTAAAAATAACGCTTTGCTTCCTTTAAAGTCCTCTTGAGCCTGTTTATAATCCTGTGGAATTCCAATATCCAAAAAATAAGCATTGCTTAAATATGCCTTTATCTTTAACTCATACATATATTTTTCAAAGAAATCTTTTTCCAAAGAGAATTTTTTTGAAAGACGATAAGTAGAAAAAATATTTTTAGGAAGGTAATAAATCCCACCATTGATGTATCCATTTTTTACAAAGCTTTTTTCCTCAAAGCTTAAGATAGTATGATTAGAGTCCATTCTTACTTCACCATAACGATCAAAATCATACATTTCTTTACATGCAATACTAAGCGTTTCTAATTTAGTCATTTCATGATAATTAATATCAAACATAGTATCTCCATTTAAAACAAACACATAATCCTCATCAATCAGCTCCATTGCTTGTTTTAAACAGCCACCAGTTCCTAATGGTTCTTCCTCTACTGAATACTGAATAGCAATATTTTTATAACGATTTTTATAAAAATTGATAATGCTTTCCTTTTGATATCCTACAGCTAAAACCACCTTTTGAAAGCCATAATTATTTAAATTATCTAATAAATAACTTAAGAAAGGTCTTCCATTAACAGGAGCCATAGGCTTAGGAACTGCAGAAACCATACTTTTTAACCTAGTTCCAAAGCCACCAGCTAATATGATTGCCTGCATAATTAGACAGATCCTTTCCCAAGTAATACAGCTGGAATGGTTTTTAACACTAGATATACGTCATACCAAAAGCCACGCTTATTCACATATTCTAAATCCATAAGAATTTGTTCTTTAAAAGAAGTGTTCGCTCTTCCACTACATTGCCAAATACAGGTGATTCCTTGCTTAACTAAAAATCTTTGTCTTTGATACTCATCCATGAGATCCAACTCTCTTTGAACTACAGGTCTTGGCCCAACTATACTCATCGTTCCATTCAATACATTAAAAAGCTGAGGAAGCTCATCTAAGCTTGTTTTTCTTAAAAACTTTCCAAATTTAGTAACTCTAGGATCATTTTTCATTTTAAATGTACCCTCACGCTCAGACTGAGACATTAATTGTTCTACCTCAGCATCAGCACCCACTCTCATAGATCTAAATTTATAAAACTTAAATGGCTTTTCATTTTTACCTATTCTTTCAGATACATATAAAATTGGTCCTTTTGAGGTGCATTTAATTAAAATTGCTAATATAATCATTAGCCAGGATAATAAAATAAGCCCTACCAATGCACCAAAAAAGTCAACAACTCTTTTCAGAAACTGATAAAAACGTTTCTTTTTAAACTTGACCTCTACAATCTGCAAATCATTCATAATAACAACTCCTAATCAAAATTTTTTTAAATTTTAATTATTTGTTTTCTAACATCTAAAAACAGAATTTAAAATATATCTAGATTGTACTCTATTTATAGTATTGTACTTACACGCAACATTATGAATATCTTTAAAATTTAAATCTAATTTATATGGAGTATAGAGCCTTAATTTTGGTATAAAAAAGAAGCAAGCTATTAAAATAAAACCAATAGAAACTAGAATATGCATCATACAAAGGATTACTCCTGATGAAGTTTGCTGCATTAAATATTCTAGAATTTTTGTTATAAAATAGGAATGATTAAAGCAAAAAAAGCTATAATAGTCAATATAATAACAAATCCTTATAACAATTTCACAGGACCATTGATACAAGCTTTCAAATCCATAGCCCAATCTATAGAAACAAAGAAAGGCAAAATACGTCATAATAGTTCCTAATATAGATAAGAATAAAAATTTAATTCCCTTGGAATAGGCTGAAGCAATTCCTAACAATAGAACACAAAGAAAAACTAACAGTATATTTCTTTCAATAAAATCAAATAAAAATTCTAGCATTGGCTTCAACTCCTTTCATGGGACACTATTCTAATATACTTATTTTACCATTTTTAGCCAGATGAAACAACTAAATAATATAAAATAAGCGGCTAAAAAAGACATATTTTTCATATATTTCAAAAAATATGTCTTTTTTAATTAACTTCTAAAGTGTTTTTTGGTAGATTATCTTTCCCAGCATCTACTACTGCCATTATAATCATTAGGGGAATCATAAAATAATACATATGATATGTATTATCTATCATACCATAAATATCTACCATCACAAAACCTATACCAATAATAAGAAAAAAGAATTTATCACATTTGTATAGGTTCTTGTATTTTTCTATAAAATGAATGATTAAAAATAATAAGCCAACCAAACCACCTACGGCTAAGGTTTGAAAAAACGTAGAATGAAATACCTGTGGAGATAATTGTATGCCAAGTGCCGTATTTTGAGAAATAATATAACAGATAAATCCAGCACCAAATATCCTTGTATGAGGCTTCGCGTTCCAATATCTAAATGCTGTCTCCCATAATTCCTTTCTACCATTATCGTCAAATCCTTGATTGAACACAGAATGAAGCACTTGCTCTATAATTTCAGTAATTGTCCCTTTCATACATATAGCAACCACAATCATTATAATTGCATAAACAAAAAAGGTATTCTGATATAGTCTAGCTTTCTTAGCTGTAAACATTAAAATAATATAAAGAATTCCAATCTCTAAAAATCCAAACAAATAGGAGCCTCTACTCGTTGTAAGAATAATACCTATAATACCAAAAATAATCTTAAAATTTTGAAAAATCATACCACTAAGCTTCTTTTGCTTTCCTAACAAATAAAAAGCAAAGGGAATAGATACACAAATCATAATACCAGCTTCATTACAAAGTCCCCATCCCAAATAATACCATAAATCTAAAATATTACTAACAGTGTTTCTTAATTCATAAGCCTTTAATCCACACTCACAAGCCAATATGACAGAAAGGTAGGACATGCTTACAGCAAGTATATCTATTGCATCTCCCTTTATTCCATTTACCATAATAATATAGAGAATGAAATATCCAAGATTTCCAAAAAATAGAAAATAAAAAACCTCATTTCCCTGTGGCGCTCTACACCAAAGAATTGGTATAATGGTCGTTATGGCTAATCCTGTCAAACCAATAAACGATTTCATTTTTTTGAAATGAAATCCATCCTTAAAGGAAAAAATGCAAATAACAATCGCAAATAAACTACCTAATATTAGAATAGGAATAGGAATCGTTTGATTAGAAAAACCTTCACTAAACATAAAAATAAAATAGATACAGCTTGGTATTACATACTTTAAACTTCTAGTGATAAGTAACGCTATCGTGGAAACTAAAAGCATTAGAACCATACCAACAGTAGTATTTACCTTCCAACCAAAAACAGTTAAGGCTGCTAATAATCCAGCATAGATTTCATTAAAAAATTTCATGTGAGTTAATTTTAAAATGTTATTATTCAGTTGTTGATATTTATCTAAAACTTTAGCAAACATTCCTATTCCCTCACTAAAAATTTTTATTTATTCGCTGCCTTTATTAAAATATTTTTAATATGCTCTCCAAAGGTTTCTAGCATGTACCATTTTATGGTTAACTCAAGTCCATCCTTAAACTTCTTAACTGGTTGCCACCCCAGTTCTTTAATTTTGGTGTGCTCCTGTGTTTTATCCATAAGTTCAGCATGATTATCTCGAACTAAGCTTCGAGATTTGTTAAGTAATCGAATAATTTCATGAATAACTTCTAAGTCTGTAATATGAAAATCTGAAGATATACCATAGCTTTCCTTATCCACACCTTGCTGTAAAATAATATCTACAGCACGACAATAATCCATTATGAAAACCCAACCTCTTGTGTAATTTCTCTTTAATTCAATCGATTTATTCTTAACTATGCGATCAATCCATAAAGAGATCACTTCTGTCATTTCCTGTCCAGGACCATATAACATATTGATATAACTTAGTGTCACCTTAAAAGAGTTTTTCTTTAAAAGATCAATTATATTTTTATTCTTTTTAGTCATAATTTGATGATACTGATTTATATTAGATATTTTTGTCACTTTCTGGATAAATTCCATATCTTCTAAAGAATTTACAATACAATCTATGGAATTGTACTTAAAAATACTATTTATATCACAAATATTATAATTTTCTTTATCAATGATTTTAAGCTTTGTATCCGTAAAATAGATAACCTTATCTTTCGAATATTTTTCAGTAAAATATCTACAAAGGTGTTCTCCAATAAACCCTTCGCCCACTATAAATATTTTTTCCAAGCTGATCAACTCCTACTCATTCATAAAATGATGTAACATTAGTCTTATCGTAAAACAGCTCCCCTTATTTTCTTCTGATTCTACAACTATTTCTCCTTGCATTTGTTCAATCAATTGCTTGACTATATATAAACCTAATCCCGAACTTGGAACATCCGTTTTCACTCTATGTTCTTCCATAAAGGGGATAAACATTTTCTTTTGAAATTCTTTACTCATACCACAGCCATTGTCCTTAATCTTAAAGGTATAAGAAGAAAGATTTATAGATTCCTCTATTTCTTTTATAGAAAAACTAATACTACCATTTTCATTCGTATATTTTATCGCATTCATTAAAATATTTATCAACACCTGAGTCAAATGGAGTCCATCCCCCATTACCCAAGGATTGGTCAACTGAACATCCTTTACAAATTTTATTTTTTTTGATAGAAGGTAACAGTTTATATTATCCATACAAAAATTATATATCTCTTTTAAATTTATTCTAGAATTTCCCACTTGATTTTTTCCCTTTGTCAATTCAAAAATATCATTTACTAAAAAATTCATATATTTCGTAGAACTTTCTATTTTTGTTAAATAAATTTTAACCTTATCTATATCGTTAATATTTTCCTTCAATAGATAGGTATATCCCTCTATATTTGTGATAGGAGATCTTAAATCATGTGTTAATCTCGAAAATAAATCTATATTTTTTATATAATTCTTTTTTCTTTTTGTCTTATTAAAAACAAGATAAACGATTAAGCTTAATGACAAAAGAATAAACACTACTAAAAAAATAATTAACAGACTAAAGCTATACTTTTGAACTTCCACCATACATACCACAAGAATCCCCCATTTCCATTGTCATCGATAACATTATACCCTTTTCTTCAAAAAAAGACAAATAAAAAATAGTAGATTAAAAAGAAAAAGACTAAAAATCCTTACTCTAAAAACTCTCTCATCTTTCTTAACGCATTGTCATATATCCTGTATG
>CAOSZT010000008.1 GCA_948528155.1 uncultured Clostridia bacterium
TATTGTAACTATATATTATTATTACTATATAATTATTATGGATCTAAGTTTTTTATGGTTACATTTTTTGTATAACCTTGCAGTAACTTGCTGTAACTTTGTAACCTAAAATGGTAAAATTTCGTTTTGTATTTCTCCTATTTCCTCTTCTTGTTTAATGATAAATTTTACGCATCTGCAACTTATTCCATTTATTTTTTTGTTTCCTGCTATTTCTCCTTTTGCATTTTTCTCGATACATCCCTTATTAAATAATTTTTCTTTTATTCCTTTAAAACTTATGTTCCTATCACTTAAAAAGTCCGTTAATACCTTTACTATTACATATATAGAATTTTCTTCATATTTTCCCCATATTTCTGTCATCGGTGTATTATTTTCATTAATAAACTTATTACTATTTTGAGTAATCCATTCGATAATTTGTTGATAAATTCTTTCTGTTTCTTCTGTATCATTTCTTATATATTGCTTTATTTGTTCTATTGCTAGTGGTTTATCATTAAATATTTCATTAGAAACTATATAATCTGCTGTCATTATTATTGAAAAAGCATTTACTTGTTTTTTATACTCAATGCTTTTACTTAATTCTTCTGAAAAATTTTTTTGTAAAGTTCTTAACTTTTCTTTATCTTTTATTAGTTCTATAAATTCTTTACCTGCAAATCCATAATTCGCTTGAATAAGGTTTACTGTTTCATTTCCATTTTCAATGATTACATTATCTTCATTTATTTCTATTACTCTGTTTTTTACTCCCTCTTTAGAAATATCACTTGTAATTGGTTCTTCTCCTGTTACTATAATTATATTTTGCCATTCTGTAAGTTCTCTTAGCCCATTGTCTACTGTACCTCTTTCTTTGCCTTTTCCCTCAGTTAATATATATATAAGTTCGTCAAAATTTTTATATTTTGTCTTTGCTATTTGTAGCTCATCAAGAAAAACAGGCATATTTCTATAAAAATTGCATAATCTCTCATTTGCTATTGTTGTATTTGATAGATTACTAATAAAATTTTCATCTGGTTTTCCCCAAATGCTAGCACATATCATTTCTGCAACCGTTTTTCCATTACCTGATTTCCCCCATAAATGCACTATAAAAGTATTAATATTAAATTTTTTTGTAAGAACACTTGCAAAAGAACTTGCAATTAGAAACCTTAATGCTATACTTGCATTTCTTAGTTTTTTTATGTGTTCTTTCCATTGTATATAGTCTCCTTTTTCTTTTATATTGTTTAATTTTTGTTTAAATTCTTGGTCTATATCAAGACAATACTCTTCTGTATACGGAATAAATTCTTCTTCAACCCACCCTAAATGAGATATTCCTTTTTTAGTTGGAATTATATTTAATTCTACTATATCTGCTAAATATGTAATAAGATTTTTTGCATTATCTTCATTAACTTCCAACCCTCTATTTGCTAGTTGTAAAATTTTTGCTTTGCTTGATATTGTATTTTTTTCTGCTATTATTTCTTGCCATTTTCCATCTTTAAAAAATGCCAATTTTACTTTCTCTATATTTGTTTCAATGTTTACAAGTCTTTCTATTGGCATAACTGGTATAGGACTTGCTTTTATTATTATTGGTTGTCCACTATTACTATAATCTTTTTTTAATATTCCTATTTCATTTGCTAACCATTTCCCACATTTTAAATTTGGATAAGGACTATCTTTAAAATCTGTTATTTTATCGTTTCTTCCTTTTAATTCTTTTATGTATATTTCTCTATATATTTTCAACAGTTTATTAAATTGTTTTGTCACTTTTAACGCTTTAGCCCTTATTTGTAGCATAACTATTATTTCTTCTCTATTAATGTCTGATTCTATACTAAAGATATAACTAAATATATCCTTATCTATAATTTGTTCTTCTGTTAATTCACTAATTTCTCCAAAAGGTGTAAATCCCTCATTTATTAATTGTTCTGAAAGTTCTAACTCTTGATTCAATTCTTCTCACCACCTTTTTTTCGTGTTTCCAAAACCATATTTTATTTTCATTTGTTCCATTTATAAAAATATTCTCTATTAAATAATCAATATAGTCTTTATTGTGCATTGCTTCTACAAACAGATCCTTCACATCTTCTTCTGGATTTTGGGGTTTATATTCTTCTTCCCATTTCCAAAGTAAATGTAGATAATCACACAATAATTGAAATGTTTTATTTTCCCACTCTTTAAATATTTCTTCTATTTTTTGCTTATTTTTATATTGATTAATTTCAATTTTGCTTATCTTACTTCCAAAGTCTACTCCTAAACCTAATATTTGATTTATTTGTTTTGCACTTTCATAAGCATTGATATTTAGTATTTTTGATACTAATGTAATACAATCTCCTCCTACTTCACAACTAAAACAATGAAATATTTGCCTTGACTGCGAAATAGAGAAAGATGGTGTTTTTTCTTTATGAAATGGACATACTTGTTTCTTTTTAATGCCAAAATATTCTGCTACTCTTACTATATCTGCTCTTTGTTTTACTTCTTGTATCTTATTCACTTTTACCTCCTAAAATGGAAGATCGTCATCTAATGCTATTGTTTGTCTACTCTCTTTTTGTTCTTTATTCTCTTTGTTTATTTCTTCATGCTCTTTTACAAAACTATCTAATCCAGACTTTTGATAGTTTTGTGCTTTCTTTATTTTCTCTTGAATCCATCTTGGTATTTCATTCCAATACTTCCATGTTTTAACATCTTCTATATCAAAATGTTTTGCACTTGCTAAAGTATCTACAACTGTTCCTTTAGGCAATGCCATTATAGAGGCAATATTGTTATATTTTTTTCCATTTTTTTCTCCTAAAATAATTTGTAATTGACAAGGTTTGTTTAATATATTCAGTAAATTAAATCCTTGTAGTTCATCTTCCGTAAAGCTTTTTCCTCTCCATGCTTGTAAATCTTTTCTTAAATTACTTTTTTCTCCTAAACTAAAACCATATTCTTTACTCATTGTACGCGGTATTTTTTCTCCATTAATTTCTACTTCTTCTCCTATTACATTCCATAAGATCATCATTTTCCTTTGTGTCTTATCAAACCTCTCACTTACTTGTAAACCTAAGTCAATTATCATACTTGATATTGCTGTATACACTCCATTTTCTAATTTCTCAATACTTATATTTCCGCTATCCTTAGCCATCATACTCATAATATTTCACCTATTTTAACCTTTCATTTCTATTTTTTTATTTAATCTCTTTTTAAATTCTTCATCTAATATTTTCTTTTGTACTTGTATGATTTTATATTTATTATTCAATATTGCTTGTTCATAAATTAGTTGGTCACTTGTATAATTTGCAATCACTTTTTCGTAATCATTTTCCACTACATAGACTCCTTCCAATATTGTTTTTCTATCTCCATATTTTCCTTCTGATTCTCTTTTCTTTCTTCTTTACTTAACTCTTCATTCTGTTGTTTTAATTCGTCTAAATCATATTCTAGTGCCAATTTATACATAATTAAGTCTTTCGCATCTTGTTCAAACTGTTTATATCCTTTTATTGAATTTATTACAGTTTCTAAATTATCAATTGCATATTCTAAGTCATCTATTTTTTGTTCTAATTTTTCCATTCTTATACCCCCACCCATTTTAACTTTTTTAAGTTTCCTGCTAATACATAATTGTCTATATATTCATTTGCAGGTTGTATATGTTCACTTTTAAAATTGCTTATATTACGCACACGTAAATCCCTTTTTAAATCAGGCATTATCATTTCTTATTCACTCATAAAAAATACCTACCTTTCAAATATCTTCAACAGACCACTTGAAAAGTAGGTATTCTATATGTTAAAATGTATATAGAATTACTTTTCAAGTAGTTCGCAATGATATAGTGTTCATAGTTTACCAGACGCTGACACTATATCTATTTTTGTTTTTTAATTATAATTTCTTGCTTTTCTTAATCATACATAACATATTCTTCTCTATCTTCTTTACTTACTCCCATACTTTTTATCCAACTCATAGGAATATTTAGCTTATGAAAAACTTATTCAAAGTTATCGCTATAGTTGTTATATTAAGTTATTTGATATCTAATAGCAAAAAAGACTAGAGTTAGTGCCTCTAGTCTTTTTTTGTTCCATACTTATTCAAAGTTATCTTTCTTAAGAAAGGAGGAATATAAATGACAATAATAAAATTATTATCTCTTATTTCCTTGCTTAACATTATACTAGAGTTTAATGAAAAAATCAACACTTTTTATTTTTCACTGCATTTCGTCTGATACACTATTCAATTTTCAATGTACTTTTTATTGGAAATATGTACTTGCAATTTATCCACAAATGTGATAAACTTAAGTCAAATATGGATTTATATATTTTGTTTTGAACTAGTTTAATGATTGGTAGTCGCTAACTAGTTCTTTTATTTTGTCTAAAATAGCTTTTTCATTATTACATGTATTACTTTCTGCTAATGCTGTAATTCGTTTTATTAAATCATTTTGCTTATCTAATGTTTTGTCTTGATTATCTATTGTTGTTTGTTGCTCTTTTGTTATATCCTTATAATAATTTTTTAATGTTGCTAATTCTTCAACTCTTTCTTCTGCTTTTTCTAAGCTGTGTGTTCTAGCTACTAATAAACTTTGTTTTTCTTTATTCCACATATTTCTTAACCCCTTTCTATTTAATTAATGAACATAGCAAAAAGCCTGTACCAATTAACGATATTGCTATCATCCACAGTGCATTACTTATTAATTCTTTTGTTTTCTTTTTCATTTGTTATTCACTCTCCTTAATTATTCTTTTGACTTATTTCATAAATTAACTTTTTTAAATCTGTTAATATAGAAATTTTTTCTTCCTCTGTTGTTACTGCATAATCATCACATATTGTGATTTTTGTATTTCCTAATGTATTTACTTTTTGCATATATAACACCTCTTGTTCAGTGTATTCATAAGATTTGTCCTACTTTCGCTTTTTTGTATCAGTTCGTGGTTATTTCCTTTGTTCGTTTTCTCGAACTTTTTCTTTAAAAAAATATTCTGGTATATCACTATGCGATATATTTAAAATAGAACATATATTTAAAATCTCTTTTTGAGTAAAATATGTATTGCTATTCATCTTGTTACTAATAGTAGTTTCGTCCAAGTTTAGTTTTTTCGCTAGTTTATTTTGAGTTTCTAACACTTCTTTTATTCTGCCTTTTAATTTACTATGATTTATTTCTAGATTTTTCATTTCTATTTCCTCCTTTCTTTCGTTCGTGTTGTCGAACTTTAATTATATTATCAAACCATAAAAATAAAGTCAATAGTTTTTTGAAAAAAATTCGACTTTCTTAATTTTTTTTGAAAAATTTATTGATTTTTTTTGAAAAGTCATTTATAATAACACTATGGAGGTATTCTTATGAGTGAATTAGTAGATACTTTTTCAAACAGACTAAACACCGCTATGAGGATAAGGAATATTAAAGCTACTGAACTTTCTAAAAAAACTGGAATAGCAAAATCTTCTTTAAGTGAATATATAAATGGTAAATATGAAGCCAAACAAGATGGAGTATATTTGTTAGCAAAGGCATTATGTGTAAATGAATCTTGGCTTATGGGGGGTGATGTTCCTATGGAAAAAACTTTACAAGAACGCAAAAATGATCCTCCAGAATATATAATAAATACAAAAGGCTTAACACAAGAAGAAATTGAATCTATAAAAAGATATGTAGAGTTTATAAAGAATGAAAAGAAAAACGATATAAAATAAAAAAGGAAATAAATGTATTCAAAACAACCACGAACTGATACATTATTTCCTCACCTAACACTATTGAAAGTGTTTGTATATTTATTATATATAAATTTACTTCCATTTTCAATAGTTTATAAATAAATTTATTGAAAATTGGAGGTATTTTTTATGCAAAACTTAATAAATAATAGTATGAATAGATATTTTATGTATTTAAGAAAATCAAGAAAAGATGAAGAAGCTGAAGCTCATGGTGAAGGAGAAACATTAGCAAGGCACGAATGTATTTTAACAGAACTATATAAAAGAATGAATATATCAAGCGACCAAGTAGACATATTTAAAGAAATAGTATCTGGAGAAACAATTTCTGCAAGACCAGTAATTCAACAGGTCATAGACCTTGTAAATAATGGAATATATGAGGGTGGATTTGTATATGAAGTAGAACGTTTAGCAAGACGGTGATACTATTGACCAAGGTATTATTGCACAGACTTTTAAATATTCTAATACAAAAATTATTACACCTAATAAAATATATAATCCTAGTAATGAATTTGATGAAGAATATTTTGAATTTGGTTTATTTATGTCTAGAAGAGAATATAAGACAATAAATAGGCGTTTACAAGCTGGGCGTACTACTTCTGCCAATGAAGGTAAATATCCTGGCAGTAAAGCTCCATTTGGTTATAAACGAATAAAACTTCAAAATCAAAAAGGATTCTCTTTAGAAGTAGTCCCTGAACAAGCAAAAATAGTAAGATTGATTTATGATATGTATTGCAAAGGACACACTCCATGTGAAATAGCATCTACTTTAGATAAAATGCACATTTCCCCTGTAAATGGTGGAAGTAATGGTCATTGGTCTGAACATTCATTAAGAGACATTTTATCAAATCCTATTTATTTAGGAAAAATACGTTGGAAAGATAGAAAAGTTGTAAAAAAAGTAAAAAATGGTCACTTAGTATCTAGTCAACCCAAAAACAAAGATCTTAACGATGTTATATTAGTTGATGGTCTACATGATGCTATAATAACACAAGAACAATTTAAAAAAGCAGAACAAATAAGGAAAAATAACTGCTTCTCTCCTATTCCTAGTTGCTACAATATAAAAAACCCATTATCTGGAATTGTTTATTGTTCAAAATGTGGAAGAAACATGAGAAGAGTACTATCAAAAGGTATAGAAATATTAGCTTGTACTAACTCAAATTGTAATAATATATCATCTAATTTAGATATTGTAGAAAATAAGCTTTTTTCAACTATATCATCCCTTTTATATACATATGAAAAAGAATATGAAAGCATTGAATTGCCACAAAACAATAACGAAAATATAATAAAAATTAAACAAGATGAGCTTGATAATATAAAAACAGAAATTGAACAGACTGAAACTCAACTAGATAATATTCAAACACTTTTAGAAAAAGGGGTATATGATTTAGATACTTATTCGAATCGTTCTAAAAAAGTATGCGATTTATTAAATAACTTAAAAACAGAATATTCAAATACAAACAATTCAATATCAGAATTAATAAATAAAACATCCTCAAAAAACGATTTAATGCCTAAATTAAAGCCTTTTTTAAATGAATACCATAAATTAAGCATTGAAGATAAAAACAAGCTATTAAAAACTGTTTTAGTGCGTGTCGAATATTTGAAAGAAGTAAAATGCTATGGAAAACATATAAATAAAGATAATTTTGAACTTAAAATCTTTCCCAAATTTTAAGTTCAAAATTTAAACCAGTGTGTGTCTATCAAAGAACCCATTATTGTTTAAAGTTTATTTCTACTTTGTTTCTATACTATTTCATTATTTTTAGTATTTTATGCTTCGTTTAAAATAAATTTCTTTATTTTATTTTTTGCTTCTTCTAAACTATACTTATAAAATAAACTTATTTTTAATAATTCTTCTGCTTTTCTTCTGCTAACGCTATTCTCTTTCATAATTTCTTTAATAATCACTTCTCTCATATTATACCTCCCCAATTACCATATTTTTACAAATATGTCGAAATAAACTGTTTGACTTTTTAAACACAACACGGTATAATATATTTGCATATGATATTTTCCATATTACCGTATGCATCTCATGGGATAAGATAGTTCATTTCCAAGTGTCACTATCTTATCTCATTTGCTTTTTACATTCTATTACATTATCCTACAAAAATCAAGTAGAAATTTTCGACAAATTCCCCAAAAGCTCATTTTTCGACAAAGTATTTTTTGCTTTTTCTATTTTCTAAATTTATATGTTTATTTATAAAATGACTAATTTTTAGCACTTCTTTACTGTCAATTCCTTTTTATTCATTGAATCATATAGCATAATTTTTGATTTTTCAATGTCAATGACATAATCAAAAATTTTTGCAATTTATACTTTAAGAACTGGTTAAATCTTATAAACTATCAAATCAATATAAGAAACTGAAATTTCAATTACATTATGTTGACATTGTTTGTATAATATTATATAATAAGCATGAACATACACATAGTATGTCAACAATAGAGGAGATAGTCTGTCTGCAAATTTGACCTATCTCTTCTACTTCTCTTTACTTATAAAATTATGTCTTTAGTGTATCATATATATATACTAAAATTCAATATGTTTCGACATTTTTTTGAATTTTTTTCCACTCTACTCACAAAAATGTAACAGTATATCTTCCGTTCTACTCTATAACCCAGAAAACAGGAAAATATATATTTTATATTTTGTTTTTTATTTTATCAAACTTACTAAGAGTGTTTTTATTAGCTAAAACTTATTATTTTTTTCAAAAAACAATTAAAAAATAAAACTCATTAGTAAACTATATATGTATATTATTTTTATGGAGGTTTTTATATGAAAAAGATTGATCAAAAAGAATGTAAACATCATTATGAAAAAGAATACATAAATGGAGCACAAACAGGAGATTATGTATGTATTTATTGTGGAGATGCTATTTTGGGAAAACCAAGTAAGCAAAAAAAGGCAGAGAATTAACTCTGCCTTTTGCATTATACAATATCTATATGTACTGCATTTCCCATATTTGAATTATTTGTATATGTATATCTTGCTATACCATTTGCAACATATTCTTTACATTTTGCTAATACTTTGTCTTTACTTACATTTCTTACTATTATATCTGTTCCTTTTCCTAAAACATGTCTTGATCCTTGAACTCCACCAACTTTAGCATTATGATTTTTACATCTGCAACCACTAGATATTATAATAGGTTGCCCAAAATATTCTCTTATTTCATCTAATATTTTAACAAGTTTTAGGTCTATATTATTTAATTTGCAACCGCATTTACAAGTAAATTCGCTTTGTTTAAAGTGTTTTATATTATCCCAGCTTAATTGATTATCTTTTGCTTTCATTGTTATTTCTCCTGCTACTCCATCTTGTTTTACCCCTAGTCTAGCTTGTTCTGCTTTTATTACTTTTACTAACTTAGCATTTGTTTTAGCTCCAAAAATACCATCTACTATTAAATCGTAATTTTTCTGAAAGTCTTTATATGCTTGTTTTGTTCCGTTTCCTTCTATTCCATCTATATTTTTTGTATAGAATCCTAAAAATTTTAAATTCATTTGTCTTTGTTTTATATTTAACATATCATTTATCCCCCTTATTTGATTTATTAAATTTGCCATCATCTAAAATATCTTTTGCAATTTCTCTTGTATTGTTGTAAATCCTTTGCACTATTTCTTTAAATAATTCATCATTTACAAATAGTTTAAAAATAGCAGGTATATATGTATATAAATTATCACATACATATTCTAACTTATCTTCTGTTATATACTTCTCTGCTTCTAGGAATAATGCATTTGCTTTATTTCTTAATAATTCTATCTTAATTATTACTAATAAAAAAATAAGCACTGATAATACAATGCCCCCAATTATTAAATATTCCATTAATATTTCCTCCTATTTCATTAATTTTTCCCACTTATCATGAATAAAAGAATTTCCTCCTAATTCACAATAGTGGTCGTATATTTCGTATGCTCTTTTTGTTTGTATGTCATTCTTTTCAATACCTGCTTCTTTATCTGCTAAATAATCTACTAAATAACTTCTACATTGATGTATATCTAATTTATCTATTCGTTCTTCTATTATGTCTAGTTTGTTGTTTATTGGTTTTAATGCACTTTGAAACTTATTATCTATTACATTATCAACTGGTCTTTTTACTTTATTAATAAATGTTGCTATTACTAATATAGAATTTAAAATAGTTGTTGCTGATGTTATACCTAAAATCATATTCTCCATCATATCCACCACCTAATCTGTTGTTTTTGTATACTCTAATATAATTAAAATGTTACCATCACTTTTTACACATCCTAGTCTTGTTTCAATTATATTTTGCCTATAAAAAATAGCAAAATAATCATTTGATGAGCTAAAATATGGTGGTCTTTTATAGATTAAATTTGCATCTACATAATTGTAAAAACTTTTTAGTGATGTTAAAGTATCTATTGATAATGAAGTCACATTAGTACTTATAGATACATTTAATACCTCTAACTTAAACACTTTTCTATATAGAGGTTTTCCATCTATCCAAGTGCCTATTTTCTGCTCTTCCATTGAATAATTACTTATATTTCTCTGTTTTTCTTCTATCTTATCTAAATTCTCATTTATTTCAGTTACAACTTCATTGTATGTATTATTCATATCTTCTACTAGTTCGTGTTGTGCTAAATTTAAACAATAAGCGGTAAGCGGGGTATCGCTTTCTTCTATAATGTTGTCTGGATCATCTTGTATCTCCATATTGAGTATTTCGTTTGTGTCTAAATTTTTAAATACTCTTTTTCTTACATTTACATACTCTCTATCTTTCCAATTAAACATCTTTAGCCTCCTTCTTAGTTTTTGTCTTTTCCTTTTCTTTATTAGCACATACTTGTTCATATTGTTGTTGCTCTAACACACTTACTTGTTCAAACACTTCCTTTAAAGCTGGCTTTATCATGCACGCAGGTAACTTGCTTTCATTTATTATTTTTACTAAATTTTCTTTAAATTCTCTTTCTTTTATGATGATTTCTTCCATTT
Source organism: uncultured Clostridia bacterium (assembly GCA_948528155.1). GTDB lineage: Bacteria > Bacillota > Clostridia > TANB77 > CAG-508 > CAG-269. The sequence continues at coordinate 10,910 of CAOSZT010000008.1, forward strand.
ATCTATCCTCCAATATATCTCTACTTTTCTTGTATTTATCTAGTGTTTTCAAATATTCATAAGCATTCTCTATTGTCATATTCACATCGTAGTTTGTACTTATATATTCTGCCTCTATTAGCACATTAATTCCTTTTTCAAGTTCTTCTTTTTCTTCTTTAGTTAGTCCTTCACCATTTGCATTTCTTTTTTGCAATTCTTGATAACGTTTTTCTTTTTCTCTTTCCGTTTCATTTATATATGAATTAACTTCTAGTACATTTGATATATTGGTTATTTTACTTAATGTTACTATTCTATGATAATTTAATATTATTTCATTATCTTGTTTTATTTCTTTTTGTAATCCCATTTTAATTCACTCCTTATTTGTAACCAACCACTTTATATATGTAAATGTCATTTTTATTTTCAATACTATTATTCCATGAATTATGAACCCCATATGTATTGGTTGTAATTCCACTAGCATTTATCTTTACTGTTTTAGTTCTTGCAAATTTTGTTTGTGCATTAGTAAATACTTGTACATTTGAAAGTACTACCTCTTTTCCCTGAGCTGAATATACTTTTACAAAACTGACAACACTATTACAGTCTTTATAAAATATTTCTATGTATTTATAATTTGATACATTTTCACTTAATGTTACTGTTCCTGTTGTTCCACTATCATTATCATATAAATTTTTAGGTTTGGCTTGTACTTCTCCTTCTCCACTAAATATTTCTCCATCTGCACGAATTGATGCATCTTTTCCACTTATTAGTATTTGTTTATTTACTACACTATTATTTATTGCACAACACACAATATTCTGTACTCCTAATAAATACGTATTTATTCCTCCAACCCCTATACTAACTGCTAAATCATTTCCATTTTTAACAGATATAAAATTTTTAGGATTTGCTGTATCAATTTTAAATATACCAGTGGTTTTATTATTGTTTGTTATTTTTCCTTCGTATATCTTAAACATATCATCTGCATCCATTATATCAATTTCACCATCTTTATTTACATCATATAAATTACGCAAATTTGATGAAAGTGATATATCGTAAAAATACACCAAAGATGCAATATTAGCATCATATGGGTTATAATCATAAATCCCATTCACATTACTTGTAAATGTTGTTGCACCTAGCGTAAACCCTCCTATTGTTCCGCTTGTAGCTGTAATATTTCCATTTGCACTTAGTTTAAAATACGTACTATCTATTATTAATCTATTTGACTTTAAATTAATTATATCAGCACTTGCATTTAATTCGCTTACTAAATCTTTTTTATTGATCTTTAATTCTATTGAAGCGGTTAATGTTTTAGATGTACTTTCTAGCGATGTTTTAGTAGCATATGTTGCACTAACACTCTGTGTTATACTGTCAGTCTTTTGTGTTATCGCACTATTCATTTGTGTTGTTGTACTGTAATCTTTTAATGTATTATTTACTTTTAGTTCAATACTATCTGCTTTCATTTCTATTGCTGACTGCATTTCTTGTGTTGTACTATATCCTTCTAACTTTTTATTTACAGATAATTCAATACTTTCTGCTGTTTGTTCTATTGCAGAGTTCATTTCTAGTTTAGTAACATACATATCTGTAAAATCACTTTTTACTATATATTCAGTACATATTTGATTATTGTATTCTTCTTTGATATATATATAATTATCACCCTCAAATAGTTTTATTTTAAGCTCACCATGCTCTTCTATAACTTCTTCATCTAATATATATGTTATATGTGTTTTAGTAAGTCCTATTCGTCTATATACCTTTGCTATACCTTTTTCTATTTTAAAATCATCGTGTACATCGTCTTTTTTTCGTAACTCTTCTATGTCTATTTCATATTCTCGCCTTTCGCTTGACGGATTTGTACGAGGTTGTTTATCTACTACTATAATGTATTTTATTTAAACCACCTCCTCATTAGGAAATATGTTTCCGTGAAAACAGTGCTTCTTGTGGAAACAAGTAATTATTATATTCTTTTGTTCCGCAGATATTAAGTCGCATTAGATCCATATCTTGACAGTCTGTTAGTTTAACTTGTCCTATGCCGACACTGTTTTCTTTTATAATCTATTGTGTTTGATACAGACTGCTTGATACTGTCTATGTCTAATTGATGTTGTACTAGTTTTTCTTCGTGTTCTGTTATTTGATTTGCGTGTTGTTTTATTACTTGATTTTGTTTGTCAACTATAATGTAAGTTTGATTTATTCTTTTATCAGTTTCATCTGCATATTTATAATCTGTTTCAGTTTCATTTGGTTTATCTGTATAAATATCTTCTGTTAAACCATCTTCAAATGTTACTTCATCATTTAGTAGTATTGTTGGATATATTTCTCCACCTAATATAAAATTAAATTTATCGCATGCTTCTAAAAACAATATCCCTTTTGTTTTTACGTCAAAAATATAAAATTCAAATGTTTTTAAATAATCAAACATCTCATCTATGTACATATCTCTATCGTTTGTACTTAAAAGTTGATTATCTGCTATTCTATATTCGTGTAATCCGTTTGTAGCAATACTTATATCATCTTTTCTATATATATTGTCGCTTTCTTCTGCTCTACTAAATACAAGTGAATTAATAAAATACTTTTCCCCAATTGTAATGCTATCCTCATCTAAATAACTTTCATCTATATTTTCATTTGTTTGTGTAAAATACCTCATACAAAATTCATCATCTATAAATAACAAAAAACTACAAGATAATGTAGCGATTTCATCTAATGCATCTCTAAAAGTATATTTAATACCTCTATGTAAATTTGGATTTACTAATTTATTAGAATTTATAAAATTATCTGGAATATTTTTTGTATTCCAACCTAATCTTTGACATATTGCTATTAAATATGTTCTTAACTTTATTTTCTCTGTTAATTCCAAATCATAATCAATCATAGCTTCTACCATTTTATCGTATGCCTTAATTATATATGACGATGTATCTTCTTGCCTGTTGCTTTGCTCTGTTACTGTATATGTATTGTAATTTATATATTCATAAACTGGCTCGTTTACTTTTACACCAACACTTATATTAATTTTTGATTTTCTTGATATATCTTTTTTAGAATCAATTTCTAAAGTATGCATCACAGTTTTAAATAAACTTGTATGAAATGCTGGTTTTATATAGTTAAATTCATCTGTACCTATAGAATTATTGTTTATTTTTACTTTGTAATCAAGTTGTCTACCATAAGTTCTTATATTATCTTTAAAACTATTTGTTACATTTTTCATACATAATGCTCCCTTTTCTTATTTGAAATTACTGCACAACTATATCCTTGTATCTTCCCTAAGTATTCTTGGTCATATTCTTGGTCATTTGAATAACAAGACATATTTACTATCTTCTTTTTGATGTCTGGATTATAAAATGTAACTTTATTTTCCCCCTTATTAAAAAGAGATAAGATAATTCCTACCTCTTCTTCATTTAATCTTCTAAATGTCATTGTTATTTTGGGATATATACCTTTAAGTGTTCCAGAATTATCTCCTGATAAAGCTCTTCCTGTATCTTTCCCCCATATTTTGTGATAACCAAATTTTGCCTTTATTAGGTATTGTGCCATTTCTATACCATCTATTATTAAACTATCTTTATCTATTAGCATAATTACCTCCCATTTCTAGCAAAAGCAAGTTCTTTTTCTCTTCTTGCTATCCCTCTTTGTATTGTTCTACTATCCATATTGATTATATACGAACCTCCACTATTGCCTATTTTATTTGCTATTTTTGTTGCTAAAATATCTAACCATTCTAAATTGTTTTCTAACGGCACAACCGCTTCTTTTCCTGCTTCACCTATAATTGCTTGCGTAGGCTGAGAAATAACACCACCTTTAGCAAGAAGAGGAATCTGTTGAATATTAAATCCAAACGTTTTTCCTCCAAATCCTGGCACCCAATCTGGTATATCGAAATGTATTTTATTCACCCCTCTTATTAATGAGTTAATTCCTTTTATTATTAAGTTTAAAGGTGCTTTTGCAATACTCCACAAAGCATCAAAAACACCTTTGAAAATCTGTTTAAAGCCCTCCAAAACCACCTTCATATCTTCAGTAAATATCCCCTTGAAAACATTATATACACCTTTTATTGCTGTTTTTAATCCATTAAACAATTCGTCTGCTGATATTCCTATTAAGCTAAGAGGATATTGTGCTATACCGTACAAGTGCATCAAATACCCCTTTGAAAATTTGCTTAAATCCTTCTAATATGAGTTGCATATCACCTATGAATATACCTTTGAATATATTTATAATTCCATCTAATACTTCTTTAATTCCTGTAAATAATCCATCAAATGCATCTAATATGCCTTGTAAACAATTTACAAAACTATCATAAATATTTCCTATAGTATCCCCAAATATTTCATGAACCCACTCACTTTTACTAGCAAGCCAGTCAATGCCACTTTGAAGAAAACTTTTAATTTGTTCCCAATATTTAATTATTGTTCCTACAATTAATACTATTGCTCCTATTACAATTAACGGTATATTACCAATTAAAATTCCAAGACCTATAATTGCTATACCTATTCCTTGTATAATTTTTCCGAAATTCTTCCAACTAGGATCTTTAAGATAATCTATTAATGCTAAAATCGTCTTAATGATACCAGTAATCATAATTCCTAGACCTAAAGATTTTATTCCTCCTAAACCAAGTTTTATGGCTAACATTCCAGATGCAATTCCACCTAAAGTTCCCAATATTAAATCCATATTGTCCATAATCCATTTTAACCAACTTGGCACTTCACCTTGTATCTTGCTTAAATCCATACTAGGAACAGATATTCCGCTTCCTGATGAACTATTTGAATTATCTTGTAGCACGTTCATTTCGTCAAAGCTCTGTAATGACTTTTGAACTTCTTTTGCAGATTTTGCAGTTTCTCCCATACTATCTTTCATCTTCTTAAAGTCTTTAACGCTAGAATTACCAAATAAATTTATACCAAACCAAGCATTAGCAATAGCATTTATATAACTAAGTACTGTATATAATAATTGAACTAATTTTTGAATGACTGGTGTTAATACATTTGCTATACAATATCGCATATATTCAAGGTCTGCTGAGATTTGAGGATTGTATTGAGATACTGTACTCATAGCTTGTTTAACTGCATTAAAAGCTGTTCTAATACCCAATACAGCTAAAGTCATTTTTCCTACTTTACTTATAGAGCTTTGTATCTTCTTTCCTACATTATCTATCCCTGATTGTACTTTTTTCAAATTTATTTGTTCTATTTTTTGTTTAAATTGCTCTATTTTTAGATTATTTTCTATTTGTTTCGACTTTACTTTGTCTAGTTTTGTTCTTATCTTTTCTATCTTAGGTGCTTGTTTATCAATTTCTGCTGTTGCTTGAACATACTTTTGTTTCATTTGGTCAATTTGAATCTTTATATTTTCATATTCTGGCATATTTCCTTGAAAAGCCAGTGCTGGATTAGATTTAAAAATCGTATCTTTTTCTGCTTTTAATTCTTTTATTTTATTTCTGTATTTATCTGCTTCTTGCTGTAATTGTTCATAACTATTTATTTCCCTTTGCAATGAACTTTGTTCTACACTAGATTTTGAATTATCTTCTTGTAATTTCTTTATTTTATTTTCTAATTCTGTTATTCCTTTATCTACATCTTTATTATCTAATCTAGTTTTTATTTTTAAATATCCATCCATTTTTAACCTCCTCTTAATTGTTTTTCAAAGAGTTCATCTAACCTTTTTTCTTCTGCTGTTTTCATATTTTCTTTTTTTAATGCAACCTGCTCTTTTTGTTTAATCCACTTTTCTTTTTCTTTACTATCTTTAATTTGTTCTACATCAAAATTCCTAACGAATCTAACTCTATTTAAAATACATTTATCAGACAATCCACAAAGTAAATTGTAAAATTCCCACCAATGCATATATGTATTTTGTTTTATTTTGACGTTATAGTCATAAAAAAAAGAAGTACGAATATACTCCCAATCTTGCTCAAAATCCATATCAATTTCTTGTTCTTCTTCATCATCTTCTTTTTTATCTTTTCCGCAACTTAAATACTTTAATGATATTGTTAATAACTCGTTCCAGTCTTGACTATTTTCTAATCCTTTATCTCCAAATATAAGATAAATAATTGCTAATGCTCTTTCTTCATCTTTGATATTTGATTTTGCTAGTCTATCGCATTGTATAGCTATCCTAAAATCCGTATTTATTTCATACTTTCTATTTTTTACTTGTGCATATTTAGGATAACTATTCATTAGTCAACACATCACTTTGAGCCACTTTATATTTTTCTTTTATTCTATCTGTCATATCATTAATTGTTAATTTCATCTTGCCATAGTATGGTTTTAACATCTCATCTATATCATCCCACACTTCCCAATATGGATTTCTTCCATTCAAAAATTTTTTAGTTCCACCTTGTCCTAAGAATAAATCCATAGCCACTTCCATATCTTTATAAAATTGTTTAGTAGCTTTCACTTTTTCTGCTTCATTAGAACTTAATAATTGCTTTCCTTTATGATCTTGTTTTTTATCTATAATAATAAATTGTGCCTTTAAATTTCTTTTTGCTTGTTCAATTAAATTTAAGCATTTATTGTATTTTAATGGCAATTCTATATCTCCCAAATCAAATTCTATAAATACTTCATTACCATTTTTATCTTTTATAATATTATCATCTTTATCTTTAAATCCTAATTGTAATATATCTTTTCTTTCTTTTAAATTAATATATTCCATAATTTCCTCCTATAATAAAAGACACCAGTTAAACTGATGTCCTAATTTGTATTACTTATTCGTATACACTTCTTCTATGTCCTACTTCTGCACTTTTACTTACTTCTATTCCACAGTCTTTACATACTTTTATTGCCATAATGAATTATTTCCTTTATTTTTATTGTAGTTTTATTTTCAATTCTTTTGAACTCCATATATTGTCACTATATATTAATACTAATCCTATATCTTCTTTAGGTTGTTCAAATGTTATCGTTCCTGATATTTTACCTCCTGGTATTAGCTCTCCACTATGCAATGCAGTGTCTTTATCTATAGTTGTAAATGTTGTGCTTTCTTGCTGCCCTTGTGAATTTTGCATTTTAAAATAATAAGGATTATAACTTAAATTACTATTTCCCTTGTTCTCAATTGTTACATGTACTATAACAAACTCTTTTCCAGTTTTAGGTTTATCAAATTGACTTCCTTGTGATTTTTCAACTTTTGTAACTGTAATTGCTCCATTTCCCAATACCGCTTCTTCTCCTTGATTATATTCTGTTTTTTCATTTTTACTCGCATATGCAGATGTTGAATCTGCTGTATTTACTTCACTTGCTCCTGCACTTGCAATTACAATTACTATTAGAATAATTACCCAAAACCACCATTTTTTATATATTGGCTTTTTTTCTCTTTCCATAATAAATTCCTCCTTTTATATAAAGAATAATACAATAAAAGGTATTTTTTGTATGTAGTACATGTGTAATTCAAATAAACCACATTTATCTAGTGCTTTTGTCAGTATTTGTCGATTTTCAATCCCATCTTTCGACAGCTTTTGCATTTTTAATTGTTTATAATAATATTATGTCATACAAACATATTACAAATGCACCATATACGTATTTATATGTATTATGTATAATAATATTGTATGGAGGGATTAATATGAACAATTTTAAAATACCTATCATTCCACCCACATCTCAACGTTCAATTAGATTTCCAAATGATCTAATCGAAGAAGTTGAAAATGCTATTAAAGATAAACAAACGACATTTAGTGCATTTATAGTTGCTGCAACTAGACATGCAATAAATGAATTAGAAGATACTAAAGATACTAATAATTTAATATCAAGATAACAAGAAATTTTAGTTATAATTTCATTCTACATTTCTGCATACTATAATTTAACAAGTACTTTCTTGTTATCTTTTTTATGTAGCATATTATATATTTCTAAGCAGTTTTCTCTGTAAATGTTGGAACTCCATTATTGAATGTGACTTTGCCAAAAGTTGGATCTCCTTGAACTTGAATTTTATATTTAAGTTTTAATGCAGAACCTCCTTCAATACTATCTGTATCTGGTACTATTAATACATTAAATAATCTTGCGTCATATTTTGGTGATTCCCCTGTTTCATCTACTCTATATTTATATATTTCTTTTTGCTTGTTCAATTAAATTTAAGCATTTATTGTATTTTAATGGCAATTCTATATCTCCCAAATCAAATTCTATAAATACTTCATTACCATTTTTATCTTTTATAATATTATCATCTTTATCTTTAAATCCTAATTGTAATATATCTTTTCTTTCTTTTAAATTAATATATTCCATAATTTCCTCCTATAATAAAAGACACCAGTTAAACTGATGTCCTAATTTGTATTACTTATTCGTATACACTTCTTCTATGTCCTACTTCTGCACTTTTACTTACTTCTATTCCACAGTCTTTACATACTTTTATTGCCATAATGAATTATTTCCTTTATTTTTATTGTAGTTTTATTTTCAATTCTTTTGAACTCCATATATTGTCACTATATATTAATACTAATCCTATATCTTCTTTAGGTTGTTCAAATGTTATCGTTCCTGATATTTTACCTCCTGGTATTAGCTCTCCACTATGCAATGCAGTGTCTTTATCTATAGTTGTAAATGTTGTGCTTTCTTGCTGCCCTTGTGAATTTTGCATTTTAAAATAATAAGGATTATAACTTAAATTACTATTTCCCTTGTTCTCAATTGTTACATGTACTATAACAAACTCTTTTCCAGTTTTAGGTTTATCAAATTGACTTCCTTGTGATTTTTCAACTTTTGTAACTGTAATTGCTCCATTTCCCAATACCGCTTCTTCTCCTTGATTATATTCTGTTTTTTCATTTTTACTCGCATATGCAGATGTTGAATCTGCTGTATTTACTTCACTTGCTCCTGCACTTGCAATTACAATTACTATTAGAATAATTACCCAAAACCACCATTTTTTATATATTGGCTTTTTTTCTCTTTCCATAATAAATTCCTCCTTTTATATAAAGAATAATACAATAAAAGGTATTTTTTGTATGTAGTACATGTGTAATTCAAATAAACCACATTTATCTAGTGCTTTTGTCAGTATTTGTCGATTTTCAATCCCATCTTTCGACAGCTTTTGCATTTTTAATTGTTTATAATAATATTATGTCATACAAACATATTACAAATGCACCATATACGTATTTATATGTATTATGTATAATAATATTGTATGGAGGGATTAATATGAACAATTTTAAAATACCTATCATTCCACCCACATCTCAACGTTCAATTAGATTTCCAAATGATCTAATCGAAGAAGTTGAAAATGCTATTAAAGATAAACAAACGACATTTAGTGCATTTATAGTTGCTGCAACTAGACATGCAATAAATGAATTAGAAGATACTAAAGATACTAATAATTTAATATCAAGATAACAAGAAATTTTAGTTATAATTTCATTCTACATTTCTGCATACTATAATTTAACAAGTACTTTCTTGTTATCTTTTTTATGTAGCATATTATATATTTCTAAGCAGTTTTCTCTGTAAATGTTGGAACTCCATTATTGAATGTGACTTTGCCAAAAGTTGGATCTCCTTGAACTTGAATTTTATATTTAAGTTTTAATGCAGAACCTCCTTCAATACTATCTGTATCTGGTACTATTAATACATTAAATAATCTTGCGTCATATTTTGGTGATTCCCCTGTTTCATCTACTCTATATTTATATACTTCTAGTTTTTGTGTTTCTAATTCTGTACCTTTTGCCATTTTATACATTAAGTCATCAACATATTCAAATACTCCGTCGCCTTTTATAGCAGTTTGTTCTATGTCTGAACCTAAAGAATATCCATCCACTGAATGCCTTTCGTTATCTTCTATAATCCAGTGTTCATCTGTTGTTTTTGCTCCATAGCTATTTTCTTTTGAAGTAATACCTCTACCGATTATATCCCATTTGGGCGTTGTTTCTTTTGGGGCTGTATTTAAGAAATTTATTTTTGATGTATTATTAAGTCTATCATATTTTTTTGTTTCTGTGTCTGCCATTGTACTTTCCTCCTCATTTAATAAATTAATATCATTTTCATTTGGGGTTTCTTCTACTGATTTTGCTTTAGTTACCATATCATACCTCCTTATAATATTTCAAATAACATTGAATACGATAAATAGCTTCATTTGCATTTGTTGCAAATATATATCCATTTGTCGTTGTTCCAATTTCGTATATTCCATTTATATCTGGATATATCTCTTTTCTATTATTTCCTTCTAACCAATTTCTAAAATTTTCAAAGAACTTTGAATTATCTATATTATTTTGTAAGTCTTCATTCCATATTAATTTAGAATCAAATGTAAATAGAAATTGTCTTTCTTGATTTCCTATTATATCTTCACTCACAATAGGATTGTATCCTGCATTTTCATTAATAGAATATGTCTTAACCTTATCTATTAAATACTCTACATTTAATTGGGCATATTCGCCTAAATAAGGGCATTTTGCCATATAATCCCTTACTTCATCAATCATTGCTTTCATTACTTATCTATCTCCTTTTGACCTACATTTAATATATCTTCAAAATGGTCTGCTAACATTCTTTCAACAAAATGGTCTCCCCTTAAAGCTCCTCCATGATAGTTTAGCTTTTTATCACTTGGAACTTTTTTTATATCTGGTCTACTCCAAAATCTACCACTTATTGAGTCATGAAATGCACCTTTTTTATGTTTAGGGTCAACATACAAAATACCTTCGTGTTGATAATGTGCATAAGGTGTATTTACATTAATTTCTCCATAACCTACTTTTGTAGAATTATACATACTAGTTATCATTTGTCCGCTATCCATAGGCATATATTTATCCATATATCCCATAAAAGCACTATCAATAACCTTCTGTGTTCTTCCACCATCTAAACCATATTTGTCTATAATTTGTTGCTTTTGAATACTACTAAAAGCTACCATATAATCTACTTTCATCCTAAGCTCCTGTTATAGCAAAATGCCACATATCTTCACTGCCATAGTCTTTTATTGTTATGTCAGATATTTTAATTACATCTTTGTAATCTTCTACTAGTTTTGTAGTAGTAGTAAAATTCTTTACTATTCCCTTTACTAGATAATCATCTGGTTGTAATGTCCATGTCTTTTGCTCTTTTTCAAATTCTTCTGGCTTTTGATATGTTTCATTTCTACTATCATTTATTAGTATTCTTGCACTTAAACCATCATTTTTAGTTAGCTGTGTTCCATTTATTGATATTCCATCTTTAGAACTCCAAAATCCTTTTATATAGCTTACTTTATATTTAGGCTTTCTTGTTTCTTTATCGACATATTTGTTAATTACTGTTATATCTTTATCAAATAAATCCTCCATTCTAAACTCCTCTATATAGCAAGCCTGTATCTAATAAATACATTCTAATTACTTCTATTATTTTTAATTTTTGGTTAGAAATTTCTGCTTCAATATCATTTATACTTGAAGTATCAAATGTTCTTGAGTAATCTCCTACACTTTCACTTTTTAGCATTTTACCTGATATTGTTGTATCTTTTTTACTTTCTAATTGCTCGATATTTAATAGTATATCAGCAATAGAGCAAGTTGCAAGTTGTACTTCATTTTCATAGCTTGTTATTGGTCTATTAAAGATATTTTTTCGTACTTCGTAACTTGCTCTTATCACTAATTTATTAAAATCGTCTTTGGGCATGTTGCCCTTATATGTATCTATGTAAAAATCATAATTAGTATAATTTGTCATGCCCTTTCAACTCCTTTTATTTTTTAAATTTTGCTAATACTAACTTAGAATCGTTAGAAACTGAAACTGCATACATTTCATCTGCTGAAATTTCTGTTGTTCTTTTTCTTGCTTTTCTTTCTGTTTCTACATTAACATTTCTTTTTACATAGATTGTTAATGCTGGAGTTTCTTCCTCAGTTTCCCCTTCTGTTTCTATTTTGATAATTGGATTCAAGTATGCTGTTTTTTCTGTATTTTCTTTTACTTTTCTTGATGGTACTATTCTTGTATTAGCTATCATACCAATTTCACCTCTTAGTACAACGTCTTGATTGTATTTATCAGCAGAAATAAAGTTAGCATCTTTTCTTAATGCAGTTACCTGTTTTGGATGTACAAATATTGCTTTTTCTCCATTTACTTCTTCCTCAAATACATCTAATGCATCTACTATTCCTTCGTATGATAGTTTACTAGCTGTTCCATCATAAATTAATCTTCCTTCTGCTTCTTCATCTGTTAATGCATCCATACAGTCATTGTCGATTTTTGATGCAATTGATAATGCTAATTGGTTATTGGTTTCTCCAACTGGGTCACCATGTGCTGATAGTACAGCCTCATCTGTTAATCCTACAGCTTTCATTGCTTTTTTAACAGTTACTTTCTCGCTTGATGCTTCTAATGTAGTTAAACCACATTCAACACCCTCTGCTACATCTTCTGCGTCACCTATGTATGCGAATTTTGGCACTGTAATAGTATCTCCTTCTGCTCCTTGTAAAGTAGTATCCACCTTTGCAAAAGGTACTACTCTAATTTTATTTGCTAACTTTGCTGAAATCATATCAGCCATAACCTCTGGATCAATTAAATTTGCTATTTTTGTTAAGTTATCTTCCATAACTAATTCCTCCTATTCATTTTTTAAATTTTGATATACTTCTGGTTGCTCATTCTTTAAAGCAACCCTGTCTTTATAAGACATTTTTTGAAAAGCTTCTTTTGTAATTGCATTTCCTTTTGGTTGATTAATGTTTCCTGTAAATTGTGGTTTTGGGTTATCGTTGTCAAATAAATAATAGTGGCTTTCTTTTAGAGTGCTTACTTGTTCCTCTAAACCTTCCACGATTTCAAATTTGTCATTGAATTTAACCTTTTCTATATCTAGCATTTTACTTAAAATACTAGCATCTTTAGCTTTGTAGCCTTGTAATGCCTTATCTAAGGCGTTTTGCTTTTTGAAAACTTCAATTTCTTTAGAACCTTCCGCTTTTCCTAGATTAAATTGTTCTTTTTTAATAGCTTCGACGTCCACTTTTTCAAGTTCCGCTATTTTGTTGTTTCTTTCTGTAATAGTAGTTTCTTTAACAGCTATTTGTTCTGTTAAGTCATCTACTTTTGCCTTTAATGCTGTTGTATCTTTTCCAGATTCAATCATAATTTTTTCAATAGCATCTGCTTCAAGTCCTAAATCTTCTAAAAATTTTCTTTTCATATTGTCTCCTTTCTCCTACTACGAACTTTTACGTGTTTTTCGTTCACGATGTAGTTATGCTCTTGTTTACGACTTGCATATAGTCGAATTTTTATATAAAAATAGAAGTCCTTTTTTGAACTTCTATGATTTAACTATTTGATTGTAGTTTAATGTCATTACGGACAGTTTGTACTTTTAATCATCATAATTTGGGTGCTTATCCCAAAAACTTGTATCATATTCTTTTTTTGTTTTAATACATTTATCTATTTCGTCTATTAATTCTTGTTTTGTTCCTTCAAATTGTGCTAACGGAAATCCCTCTGGAAATATTAATTCGTATTCATCTAGTTTCTTTTCTACTTCTTCATCTAATACATCATCATACATTATAATAGCCTCCTAATCAAATTATCAAACTCTTTAAAGCTATTTGGGAAATATCTCTCAAATAGTTCTAATTGTTTTATATCATCTTTTCCTGCTGTTGTAAACATTTGTGCAAATATTTCTCTTTCCAATTTATTAGGTTTATTCCAATATTTAGTTTTATGATAATATCTTCCTCGTATTTGATTTTTAGTCATTCCGCTTATTATATCACTCAACTCTTTACTATTTTTGTTTTGTTTTATTAACTCTTCATATATTGGTATATTGCCTAAAATATGTTCTTTGTCTAACTTTATTGCTTCTAAAAACTCTTTATTTGAAGACAACCATCTGTTGTTATAATCTACTGCATGTCCTAACTCATGTATTACTGTTCTATTTGAGTAGTTTTCGCTCAATATTATATTTCCTTTTCTATGATACGATTTACTGCCACCCTGCTTTATTGATTTTATATTTGTGTTTAAAACTATTTGTTTTATTTTATTATTTTCAAAAACTTTATTTATTATTTCTTCTTTTTGATTGGTAATATTCTTTATGTTAAAAGTACCGCTTATAATGTTTTCTACTATATTTTCTTCTTTTTCTTTAATTGTCACTGCTTTATACTCTTTTATATGCTCTCTAGTGTAATCACGTTTTAAGTCATTTTCTGTTGTAAATATATCTAATCTATCTTGCCACTCTTTTGTTTTAGCACTTGCTTTCTTGTATCCTTCTTTATCTTCTGCTTTGTTTGCTATTACCTGTTTTCTCTTCCATTTACGCACTCCACTTTCTAAATATTGTTGGGCTTGTAGCTTTTTGTATTGTTCTTCATTCTCTTTATATGTAAAATCTAACTCTTCCTTTTCTAATGATCCATACCATACTGTAAAGAAATGCTTACAATTAATTCCCACTATGCCTTGAACATCTCCATAGTTACAATGTTTCATAAAATCAGGCAATTTCTTTTCTTCTTCTGTAGCTTTTCCATCATAATTCCAACAAAAAATTTGTTTTTCTTGCCACCAAGCATGATTTGTATAGTTTTCTTCTCCATCTCCTGTCCTTGCTCCAAAATGATGAGATACTCTTACAATGTGATGTCCACTTTCTTTTATTACTTCTTCATTTACTTTTCCTGCAAGTCCTCTTGTTGCAACTAACAAATCACGTCTTACTGTTCCTACTACGTCATAATTCCTTTTTAATCCATTTTTATCTTGATATGTAAGTATTGATATTCCTCTGTTTCCTAAGCTATCTAAACTCTCTAATATTGCCTCTTGATAGCTATGTGTACCTGCTAATGTTTTTACATATGTTTGTGTTAGTATGTCTTTATATATTCCTTTTATTTTCTCCTCTATTGTTTTATTCAACTGCAAGAATGACTTTTCTATTTCATCATAGCTATACTTTATTACATTTTGTATATTAATACTATTTATTATTGATTGTGGATTAAATAAAACACTTTTTTGTGTTGCTAAATTTAATTGTTGTACAGGTATTGCATTTATACCTATTTCTTGCATAGCTTTTAGCAATTCTGCTTTTGTTTTTCCTGTGTATTTTTCTAATACTTTTATTATTTCACTGTTTAATCCACCCATTCCTTTTAGTTTTTCAAAATACCAATAATCACTATTTATAAACTCTTCATTTAGATTAAAATGTCTTGCAATCTTTCCTATTAACTCTAATTCTATAACACTATATATTGAAATAATTGGTTTAATTGCCTCTTGAATTTTATCTTCAATCATTTATTATTCCTCAATTTCTTCTTGTTCAACTGGTTCTTCTGGATTTCTTTTTTTCATCTTTTCAACATATTCTATTGCTTCTTCTTCGCTATAATCTCTTGTTTGAATAAAGTATTCAACATCATCAATTAAACCCGCATTCCTTTCTATGAGGCTTTGTGATTGTTTCTTTTCACTATCAACTATTATGCTATCGTCCCAGTCAAAACTTACATTTGGATTTGTTTTATGTGGTATTTCATACAATGTCATTAACACATCTATTCCATATACTAAGTCCTCTAATGCTGTTTGTAATGCTCCTTGTATGTCTGATACTGTTATATAGTAGTCTTGTTTACTTGAGTTTATTTCTGTTGCAGTTTTTGCTATGCTTGTTTCTTTAGATAATACCCCAAAAGATAAACCGCATTGACTTTCACATTGTCTTAACCATTCATTTAATCCATTGAATAAAGCAGTATCACGAATAGCAGGACTAAATACATTCCACATTTTTTCTTTTCCTAAATCAACCATTCTAAACAGTCTTTTTTTACCTTTTGGAAGTTTAAATGTTCCATTACTATTTCTTTTAAATACTGTTTCGTCAACATCAATCGCAAGTTCTGATCCTTCATATTCCCATAATGTTCTACTAAACTGTTCATCTATTTGTTTCAATATTTCAATAGCATTTGCAAAAATAGGAACTCCGATAGGACTTGTATTGTCTATTGAATTTGCAATAGGTATTTTAAAATATCCACCTATTAATCTATTTACATTTTCTATTTGAGTTTCTTCTTGTATGTCTTTCCATTCTGGTATTAATGCTAAACTTGTTTTACTTCCTAATTTATTTGAATTACTTTTATTTGTTTTATAAGCTATATTCTTAATTGTTATTGTTGTATTGTTTAAATCGTTATATTCTAGCCTTGTATATATGTCATCGCCTCTAGTAATTTGGTCAATAAAAATACCTCCAAGCAATTCTCCTGTGCTATCAAATTTTACTGGTATAAATTTATCTGCATGAATACAAGATACTTTTATTCTTCCATTACTATAAAATGGCTTAAAAAACATTCCTCCTTTAGCAAGCGTATATTCTGTATTTGTTCTTATATTCTTTATAAATCTTTGATATATCTCTTCTATTTCTTTATCTTCTACTTGTGACTTAAATTCTATTGTTACTGCTTTTGCTACCTTCTCACATATAGTTTTTGCAACATTTAATGATTTCACTTCTTCATTTAGCCATGGAGCTTTGTGATTATATATGTTTGTACATAATTCTATTAATCTTATTACTTCATCATTTGTTGAAATATCTATTTTAAATCCTTCTGCTATCTCACTCGTATTAAACATTTTATCTATCGCTCCTTTTATAAAAGTTATTATTTTTTCAAACATCATGCCTCTCTCCTCATTTCTACAACATCATTTATTTGTGTTATATATCTTTCAAATGAATATTCAAAAGCATCTAGTGTATCTATATCTGTTGTAAAATCATCTAATCTTTCGTCTTTTCCATCTTGTTTTGGCTTATCATTCCATAATGCACTTTCTAGTGCTTCTACCAATGTTTCACATTCTTCTTTTATATAAAAAAACATACCATATGAAATCATGGTACGTTCACATTCTATTCTCTCATTTATAGGTTCCTTATTAGACCCTCTCACAGTTGCATATATACTTTCACTTTCACATGCATTTCTCAATCCTCTTATTAATACTGATTCTTCATTATCTGGAAATATATAATCTATTTCTGTATTATATTTATACATTACCTTTAATATAAATTGGATTTCTAATTCTTTTAGTTTGTCTGGATCTATATCCCCCATATGTTTTTCACTTGCCAAAACTATTATTCTAGAAAAATCATAACTTATTCTTGTTGCTACAAATGCTTGTCCTGATTTTGTTCCTCCATAATCTATTCCTATAATAGTATAACCATTAGGTAAATCATATTTTTCATTTTCTTTTTTCTTTTTAGTCCATATGTATTTTTGGGGATTATCTGCAAATGTCCTATATATTAATCCCTCTGCATTACACCATAACCCTAAAATATATCTATTATACAGAACTGTTCCTTTGTATTCTTTTTTTAAGTTTTCTTTAAATACATTACTAAGAAATGTATTATCATCTATTGTGTAGTGTTGTATATATATGTCTGCTTCACTATCAAGAAACTCTTTTAACCAATGATTCTTTTGTTCTGGGTTACATGTTCCGTCAAAACAACTATAATCTTGATCTAATCTTGATTTAACCATATCGAATACTTCTTTATTCCATTTTGCTACTTCATCGCCATATACATATTTGAAACTCGCACCTTGTATTTTAGATACTTGATTTACTTTTTCAGCACCTAATGCATAACATTCTTCTCCAAAAAGCATTACTTTGTTTTTTGATATATTCCCTACTAATTCTACTCCGAATTTATCCCTCATAGGTCTCAAAACATTTCTTTCTACTGTTGCTTCTGTAACTCCAATAAGAACTACTAGTCCATCCTTTCCTGCTCTTTGCCTTATTCGTCTTGGTATCATATCCTCTTTATCTTGAAATGTCTTTCCGCTTCTTACTGCTCCTACCTTAAAATTCCATCTATGTACAGCATTTCTTAAATATTCTTTTTGTTTGTCAGTCCATTTAAGCATTCTGTTGCTCCTCTAATAATTTATCTAACTTCTCAATTACATTTTGAGTATCTTTATTTGTATCAATTTTATCTTTCCATTTATCAGGTCTTCTATTTTTTAACCAAAATATTTGTGCTGTTATATTTCCATCTAACGCATTCTTTAATAAAGCATTTTCCACTTCATAATCAATTATTTCTTTTCCTTTTTTTAAGGAGTCAGAAAAGTCAGGATATCTCTTTTTATATTCATAAAACGTATCTTTGCTTATTCCTAGATTTTCTGCAATTTGAATGTCTGTTAATCCTTCTCTCGCCCACCCCTCTATTAATACTAATTTATCCTTAACGTGTTCCCATTTTGATTTTGCCACCTCACTCACCTACTTTATTATGTTTTGATTAATATTTATTATTACCTATTTTTAAATTTCATATATATTTTTTGCTTTCCACATACTTTGACAACATTCGACACTGCTTTTTGTTACAATATGTCTTATTACTAAAGAAAAGGAGTGTTATTATGAACAACAAACAAATTGTTGGAAAAGAAGTTGGTACTATTTCTGTATCTATGTATGAAGAAAATGAAACAGGTCTACCAATCTTTTACTTTAAAGCTAATAATAAACACATGTTACACGTTTTAAATATTATTGAAAATGCCTTAAATAACTTTAATAAAGACTAAGTTATACTTAGTCTTTATTAAAGTTTCATTTATCATATTGTTTCTTTTGTTCTACTATACACAAACTTCTTATAGATTCTTGTCTAAAGCATTTTTCTCTTTTTATTTCATCTACTATCTGACTTTCTATTATATCATCCTTCATTTATACACCTCACGAACATTCCTCTCTTTTTTCTATAAAATAGTATAATAAAAAAACTTATTTTTTGATAAATTCTTACATTTTTCTTAAACTTTTGCAATTTATCTAATGTTTTTTATTAATTACCTTTTTCTTTAGTCGCATAATAAGTTTGTCTTCTTACATATCCTTTTTTTAATCTTTGGAAATGGGGTCAATATGAAAAATTTACAGTGTACTGTAATTACAAAGTTCTTATGAGGAAACCTCTATTTAAAAATTTATCTATTATAATTAAATCATATTTTTAAACCGTCATTCAATGTTTTTTGTCGTCATCTTTTATAATTCTGTATAATTTTTTAATGCTTTTCCATGTAATTTACATATGTGATCATATGAATATCCCATATCTTCTGATACTTTATTTAAAGTATTTCCTCTAATATATCTTAAATATAATATGCTTTTGTATGGTTGTCCTAATTGTTCAATTTTCTTTTCTACCAAAAATTTCTTTATTAATAGTTCTTGTAATTTTTTATCGCAGTATTTTTCTATTTCTCTTATTCTATCTAAATTTTCTTCTAATGGTGCCATATCTGGATTATCTCCTATTCCTCTTTGTACATCTGATAATTTTTGTGTCGTTTTTTCAATTCTTGCTCTTAATTCTTCAGCATCGTTTTGTTTTTCTTCTATGTATCTTATATTGTCTATATATTCTCTAAGCTCTTCCTTAGCCTTTTCAATTTTTTCTTTAAAATCTTCTTTGTTTTCTTCTTGCATTCTTATGTACCTCCTTAGTAAAATTTTATTACATCTTCTAAATATCTAAATTTTCTTTTTACTTCTGAAGCTATTTTAATTAGATCTTCTTTTGATTTCTTCTTATCTGCTAACCCACATACTGCATTTTCAAACTTCTCTGTTTCACTTATCTAGTTATATAACACTCTTTCTAGCATTTCTTCTTTAGTCATTCTTCTTCCACCTCATACAAATTGTCTACATCTGCTTCTAAGTTATGTATATAATTCATTTGCTCATTTAATCTTGATTCTATATCGTTTATTCTGTTTTCTTCATAATAATCTGTTGCATATATTAATACTATTAAAATTACTATTATGATTAGTATTAATATACGTTCTATCAATTGTTGCATTGTATTTAACATTATTGGTCACTCCTTTATATCTTTTAATAATTCCCACTCTGGTAATCCATACTTTTTAATACTTTTTTTATTTTGCTTAAGTAATTCAATTACTGTATCTACATCTAACTGTTTTACATATTTATTTTCAAAACATATTAAAAAATAAGCATTACATCCTGCGTTTTTACATTTTTTTAATTCACTACATTGTTTTATATCTTTTTCTACTATATGCCAAGTATCTGTTTTACACTGCTTAGCATCAAAACAGTCATGTCTATTAGGTAAAAATATTTCATAATCAAAACATTCCCCTTGTAAGTAAATTCCTTTATTTGTTCTTTTTGCATAATTTTTGTGTCCATGAAATCCTGATTGTTCTACGTATTCAATTATTTTTTCTATTTGTTTTTCAAAACTTTTTCCGCTTTTGCAACTCTAAGCCTCCTTATATAGCAATCTATTTAATATTTGACTCGCCTCGCTTTTGGTTAATTCGCTTACGTCTAAATCCTTGCACATCCTCTGTATTATCGTTTTTTGTTTTTCTGTTGCTTTAAATCTTCCCCACTTTTTTATTTGGTTTATATCCCATAAATATTTTTCATGTGGGTATTTCTCTACAAGATACTGATATGCTGAATCTAGTGCTTCTTGCATTTTTATTTTTGTATGACCTATTACTGTTTCTCCTAATTCATCTTGTGCAGGTATTACAAGTCTTTTATTTTTCAATGTTAATACCAAGTTTCCGTTTGGCATTTTAAACCAATTGACATTATGTATGTTATATGCTTGTCCTTTTGCCCATAAGTTTACATACTCTATATTTCTAATCCAACTTTCTGGTACATCTGCTACTTTTTGTATCAATTCTGGTAGCTCAAACAATTTTCCTTGTATTTCATCTTGTTTTGATTTAGATACATTGCACATATCTATTCCTAGCAATGTTGGAGCGGTACAAAGATTAGCTCTACCTGTTGTTCCTACTAAGTCTATTAGTATTAATTTTTCTTTTCCTGGATAAAGTCTTAAACCTCTTCCTACCATTTGTGTATATAAGCTACTATTACTTGTTGGTCTTGCAATCATCACTGTTTCTACTAGTGGCATATCTGTTCCTTCTGTAAATATCATACAATTTACTAAACAAGGTATTTCTCTATTAGTAAACTTTTGTATTAATTCTGCTCTATTTTTTGTATCTGCTGTTACTGCCACTGCTCCATTTATTAATTTTGCAATATTTTGTGCATGCTCTACTGACGTTGCAAATATTAATGTCTGCCCCTTTGCATATTTTTGATATGCTTCTGCTATTGCTCCATTTAAAGCATCTGTATTCATTACTTTATCTAACTCTACTGTTGTAAAATCTCCCATTCTTCTTGCTACCTTACTTATGTCATATCCTATATTTACTCTTAAACATTCAATATCTGTTAAGTATTTGTTTTTAATGGCCCATATTAGATCTTTTTGAAATATTATCTTTTCAAATATGTCATCTAAACGAACATTATCTCCTCTATTTGGCGTTGCTGTAAATCCTAATAATAATCGTGGTCTAAAGTAACTTATTATCTTTTTATAACTTTGTGCTGCTGCATGATGTGCCTCATCTATTATTATCATATCAAATTCATCTTGCTTGAATTTATTTAATCTATGTGTTAAACTCATTACTGAAGCTATTACAACTTCCTCGTTATTGGAATATTGATTTGCCATTTCTATTCCAACTGAACAGTTGTAATATTTAATTGGTTGTGTTACTAGTTCTTCTCTATGTGCTAATACTAGTACACGACCTTTTCTTTTTATGTTTGTAAACGTTGTTGTTTTTCCGAAGTCCTGTAGCCATTTGTATTAAGTATGAGCCTGACTGTAAATTATCTATTAGTTGTAAACACTCTTCTTGGTAATCCCTTAATTCTAATTTCAAAATATCTCACCTCTATCTTCTCAATTCCTCATTAGCCAAAGTTCCCAGTGGTATGTCTGTTCTTAGATGTACTCCGACAAATGCTCTACAATTTCTGCATAAATAACTCTTTTTTTATTACTCCTTTAGCATTTCATAAACTTTTGGAAGTACTGTTATAAATTGTATTGTCTATATTTGCTTACTATTTCTTGTAATACTTCTTGCACTCTTTTTTCATTATTATATTTACATTGATCTACTATAATTATACAAATTCCCCCTTAAATATAGTAGCTAGTATATTTACTGCAAGGTTTATTGTTTCGCATAATTTTTCTTCAGTAGTTGGTTTTGCTTCTTCTGCTTCTTCATTTAGTATTTTTCTTAATTTCGTTCTTTGCATTTCAGTATTTTTTATATGCTCTATATGTTCTTGAAACATTGATGTTTGAAATTCATAATCCTTACACCTTTTTTCATAATCTGCTAAAATTAATAGTTTTGTTTTACTAGCATTTTCAGTAGTTATCTGCTTATTATGAAACATTACTAATAACTGCTTTAATGATAGAAAACAATGTATTTCTAATAAATTATAATCTCCAGGAGGCGTTTCAAGTTTTATAGAATCATTTATTATTTGTTCTTTATTCTTCATTTTGTTTACCTACTACCCATTTTAAAGTTTCGTATTGTGTTTTAATTATGAGTTCATTTTCTATATTATCAAACTTTTTATTATTTATTATAATCTTTAATTTCAATATCTTTTCAGATATCTCCTTATCCGTTTTTTTATTAAAATAGACTTGCATTTTTGTAACTCCTTTTCATTTTTT